>JACRDF010000048.1 GCA_016212925.1 Desulfomonile tiedjei | reverse complement strand
TCACCCGTCCTCTTAGAAAGGGCTTGAATTTGAACGGCCTTTTGTTCATAATGAAAGTTTGATTCCGAAGAATAATAAGCTCCGCCAGGAGGAGAAATGTCTCCAAAGAAAAAAGAGCAAAAGGAAAAGAAAGAAAAGCCGCTGGAAAAGTGGACCACAAAAGAGCTAAGGGAAGAAGCCTTAAAGGCCGGTGAGTTGCAAGGCGTTCATGGAATGAACAAGGAAGAATTGCTCGTTGCGCTCAGGAAGGCAAAGGGCATCGCGGCTCCGGAAAAGAAAAAGGCAATAACCGTCCGTGATACCAAAGTCAAAATAGCGGCCCTGAAGAAGCAAAGGGAAGAGGAACGCGAGCAAGGGGCTGATCGGTCCCGCATAAGCATCCTGAGGAGAAAAATATCTCGGCTCAAAAAGCAGACCAAGGCTTGAAGGCCGTTACCGACAGCGACATGTAAGTGTTTTCGAACTTTGCATCCACCGGGGTCTGAGATTTCGCGGGATTCTGGGCAATTCGTTCGTGCGAAGCCAACCCGGTACGAATAATTTCGGCTCAAAGCCGTCTTGGACTAGAAAATAGGTTAACCACACAATATACTGGGCTGTGATCAGACAGGATTTTTTTCTTTCGTTGAATGCCCATTTGCGATATCCATCCATTTGCGTCCTGTCCGAATCAGCAGGGAGCCAGGCGCGGGCCCAGTGAACCGCCGGGCTCCCGGAAGCGACCTCTGCGCTCTCAATGGATCACGACAAAACGAATAAACAATCCAGACGGTCGTCCGTCCCGAGGGTCATAGCAGCCTGCCTGTTACTGATCTTCTTGTGCATCCTCGTTATCGGGATGGCCGCGGTGCTGTACGCACGGTACCACCTTGACGGAGAACAAATCGCCAGATTTGTCATTCCCCGCCTGGAAAATGAGGTCGAGAAACGGATCTCATTTTCGTCAGTGGACCTGACGTGGCTGTCGTTCGATACCCCCAGAATTATCCTCACAGGCCTCAAAGTCCGCGAAAAGGCTGATGAAAAAGTCGTGATCGATGTTCCCGAAATCATGCTGGAAATGCGCCTGCTGCCTATCCTCAAGGGAACCATCGCAATCGAACGAGTTCGGATAGTGGGCCCAACAGTGAGTCTTGGCCCGGAACAACTCCAGCCGGAAAAAGAGCCGCAAGCCGGGCCAAGATCGTGGATCCCGCCGGCAATGCTCTGGCCGGTCGTGAAGCGCTTTGAGTTGAGCGATGGAAGAATGGTTTGGAGGGGTACAGCCGGACGCCTCGATGATGAGGGCGTGCTCCTATCAAATATTGAAATAACGGCCACAGATCTGACTCCTCGCGGGGCCGGCGGCTTTGTTATTAAAGGACTTGCTCCGGAGGGAAACAGGACCGGATCGTTTCACGTCTCTGGAGAGTTGTCGGAGATGCCGTGGCAGGAGACGGACTGGAGGGGCAAAGTTCGTGTGCAGCTCACGGACTTTCCCCTGCTCCCATTCCAGGCTTTGGTCCCGCGGGTAAAAAAAGAGTTGCCCGCAGTTGCAGGAACCGTGAATCTGGATGTCACCGCAAAGGGCGAGCCGAAAAACTGCAATGTGGCCGGGATCTTGGAAGCCTCAAATGTGGGCTTGGCCGCCGGCCCAATCTTTTTCCGCCAAGCCCAAATGGACAAGGCGCGGGTCCGTTTCAAGGTTGAACGCTCGGGCGAAAGCATTCAAGCGGACTTGCCGGAGGTCAGTTTGCCGGGTCTGGCTCTGGCCGCAGAAGCCAAGTTGGGAAACATTTCCAGTCCCGACGCCACCCTGACACTGGCCCTGAAGAAGGCGGATCTGGAGCTTGGGAAATTATTTCCCTTCATCCCCCTAAACCTCTTTAACATCGGGGACCGCGACCGACTTTTGGAAGCCGGCTTGAAAGGACACATAATCGTCACCGGCGGTTCCTGGACGGGAAGGCTTTCGGACTTTCTCCACAAATGGAATCAGGGCGCCATACTTCTGGATGTCCTGCTCGACAAAATCTCCGGCTTTGTGCCCGGACTCGGGCTGCCTGTGGCCGGCGCCAGCGGACACGTCCGCTTAAGCTCCGACGAAATACTGTTCAATGGGATCAGCCTTACCGTCGGCAGCTCTCCCATTGTCCTCAACGGCTGGATACAAGATCTGAACAAGTCTCCCCGCAGCGACCTTTTTCTGTCAATGACCGCGCAAGCCCAGGATCTGAAGCCTATCTTGGAGAACACAGTCATTGCTCGCCACGCGGGTCAATGGCTTCAGTGGATCAAGGACCCCATCGGGGGAATCGCGATTACACTGGATATCAAGGGAAGTCTCGATCGTCCCAGTATGAAAGGCCGAGTCATGCTGGAGGATCTTCAGTGCAACGTGAGCGGCCTGCCCTTTCCGGTGAAGAAGGTCAACGGCGCCTTGAGGTTTCGCGGTTCGAGCGTCTCGTTTTCGGGCCTCAAAGGGCTCATTGGGGAAAGCCAGGCAGAATTGACCGGAACCGCGTCTCCGGAACACACGGAGATCACCGGCGAAATAAAAGTGGTCCCGCACGACCTGAAAGCGTGGCTCCCCAGCGGCTGGGCGATCGGGGGAAATGTGCCTCTGTCCCTCAGCGTGAAGGGCAAAGCCCCAAGAATGGATTTTTCCGTCGGGGCCGACCTGAAAGCCAACAGCCTTCGCGTTGGCTCTTTTCTTAAGAAGAAGCCGGGCGCTCCCCTGAAAATAGAGGCCTCTGGGAGTCGGGGCCCCGACGGCCTTACCATTGAGGATGCCTATTTGGTGGCCAACCAGAGCCGAATCTCGTCCAAGATAACTGTAAATGGCAACAGAAGGGCCACTATCTTAGTGAACCTCCCACCCAAAGGCATTCAGACCGACGAATTGGTGTCCATAGTTGACCCTGACTTGGAACTTCAACCCGGTGGCCGTCTGGAAGGAGATGCGGTCATAAGGACCAGCCTCGACAGGTTCCAGGACCTTTCACTGGAAGCCAATCTCCTGCTCAACCACGTGTCCTTGCGCCTTCCCGGGTTTCACAAACGCGCGGAAGGCCTGACAGGGAGCATTCATCGCCGTCCAAAATCCATGAACATCACCCTGGAAAGAGCTAAAATCGGCAGCTCGTTGATCCAGGGGACCATGTCCATCCTGGATTTCGAAAACCCCAAAGTCGATATAAACCTCGAGTCCTCTTTTCTCGATACCACAGACTTCACGGCTCCGCGCGGGTACATTCCTAAGATGACGTGGGGCGAATGGATTCGCGTCAACCCGGTATTCAGGTTTTTGGCCCGGAGCAGGGGCGCAGGCCTGGTCAAAATAGCTAAAGGCAAGACTGAAGTAAGGACTTTTTCAAATTTCCAGGCCCAGTTCGAAGGCGCGAACGGGTTGATAAAGTCGCCGAAATGGCAAATGAACTACGCGGACGGAACTATCACGGGCTCAGCGCTGTTCGACATACGGATGAACACCCAGACGCCGTTGACACTGGATTTCCAGGCAGATCATCTAAAAATGGACCGCGTGATGTTGTCGGATCCCAACCGACTAAAAGTGGAGGGAGATACCCTGGTTGAGGGCCGCATGAAATGGAATCTGGGCGATACTGGCCCGAAGAACAACGGATTGTACAAGACCGGGACCATGGAAGTGCGATTGCGTGACGGCGCAGTCCATCGTTTCGAGACACTGTCCAAGATTTTCTCCCTCGTAAACCTGGGGTCATTGCTTAGAGGCCGTTTGCCGGACGTCCTCAGCCAGGGGCTTCCCTATCAACACTTCACATGGAAGATGGAAGTATTCGACAGCAAGTGGAAGATCAAAGACCTTAAGCTGGAGGCCGACGCGGCACGAATCAATTCCACCGGGATGTATTTCGGGGACCAGGACCGGGTTGACTTCAAGGTTGATGTCTCCCCCTTGGTAGGACTCGATACCCTGGTTTCAGGGCTGTTCGGAAATCTGATCACCAAAGACGGGAAGATTCTCACAACCACCTTCAGAGTAAGAGGCCCGTCCGCGTCTCCTGACGTCCGCCTCGAATTCGAAAACTTAAAACAGCCGGATTAATTTGAATAAGGGGAGACCCTTTTGCACAAAGGGTTTTCCATGAAAACTCAGTGGTCGGACCGAAAAAGCGGGGGCTCGATGAATTCCTTGACCCCGCTGAAGCATGTTCGGTGGACAGAGCACGGGCCGTGTTTGATGATGGCTTCTCGATGAGACGCGGTGGCGTAGCCCTTATGCTTAGCGAATCCGTATAGGGGGAACTTTTCGTGCAATTCCATCATGATGCTATCGCGCGTCACCTTGGCGACTATCCCCGCGGCGGCTATCGAGAAACATAGTCGATCACCCTTGATTATTGACTTTTGGGGAATGTCCATTTCCAGGCGCATATTTCCATCAATCAGGAGATAATCGGGGGCAGGGCCCAAATCTGCCACGGCCCTTTTCATGGCCAGTAGAGTGGCCTGGTATATGTTTACCTCGTCAATGGTTTCAGAAGGGATTATTCCGATTCCGAAGGCCGCGGAGCAATCGCGGAGTTTTTGGAAGAGCTTGTCGCGCATTGCAGGGGTGAGGAGTTTGGAATCGTTCAGGTCTGGAATGCAATCGGCGACAGGCAAGATAACGGCTGCGGCTACTACGGGGCCTGCGAGCGGCCCTCTGCCTGCCTCGTCAATGCCCGCGATGCGCCTGGCGCCGCAGCGACGGGCCTCATCCTCGAATCGCGAGGACGGTGAACTTTTCGAGGTTAATTTGTGAGCGGTTCCCGTGAATGAGTCTCTGAAGCTGTCACTCGGCTTCCTCAAAGCAACGGGTCCTCTTTCAATAATTAAGGGAATTCTTGGGAAGGGAGTGCGGGGGAAAACTCTTATGCAAAGAAGTTTTCCCACGCATGCATTTGTTTGGCTTTACCTCGGAGCGCTGTAAACGCGCTCCTTGATCCTTGCGGCCTTCCCTCTGAGCTTCCGTATGTAATACAGCTTGGCCCGGCGCACTTGGCCTCGGTTGACCACTTCCACCTTGTCGATCATAGGCGAGTCGCGCGGAAACACTCTTTCCACGCCGATGCCGTAAGAGACCTTTCTCACGGTGAAGCTGGTTCCGGACCCTTTCCGATTAATCGCGATCACGGTCCCCTCGAATACCTGGATTCTTTCTCGGGTTCCTTCCACTATCCTCACATGGACTTTGACCGCATCTCCTGGGCGGAAATCAGGGAGGTCCAATCTCATGTTCTCTTTTTCAATCTGTTCAAGCACGTTCATGATTCTTCTCCATGCGCCCTATATTGACCATCCGATCGGACTTCCTCCAGGAGTTCTTGCTCCTCAGCGTCCAGTGGCCTACCTTTCAAAAGATCGGGCCTTCTGGCAAGCGTCCTGGCCAGGGCTTGTTTTTTTCGCCATTTTCGTATTTTTTCGTGGTGTCCTTCCAACAGGATAGGCGGAACTTCCATTCCCTCGAAAACCCGCGGTCTCGTGTACTGAGGGTACTCCAGCAACCCCTCGTAGAAGGACTCTCCTTCGATATGGCTGTCTGCTCCAAGGACTCCGGGGATCAACCGGCTGAGCGTGTCAATGATGACCAACGCCGCAGTCTCTCCGCCGGAGAGAATATAATCTCCTATTGAGATCTCGTCGTCCACAAAGGACCTGACTCTCTCATCAAGCCCTTCATACCTGCCACAAACGATGACTACGCTATCCAGCGCCGCCAGCTCTTCGGCCGCGGCCTGGTCAAAAAGCCTGCCCTGGGGCGTCATGAGAACCACTCTGGGGCTTGCCGTCAATTCCTTCACCTGACGTATCGCCCGCACAATCGGTTCCGGCTTCATGACCATGCCGGTTCCGCCGCCGTACGGATAATCGTCGGTGCTCCGATGCCGGTCTTCGGTGAAATCTCTCAGGTCTACGGTTTCCACTTTGAGCAATCCCGCTTCAGCCGCCCTTGCCGGATTGCCGTAGCTGAGAAACGAATCAAAGATCCTGGGAAATATGGTCAGGATCCTTATGTCAAGCATCGGCTATGAGTCCCTCGAGAGGGTCCACGACCATTTTTTTCTTTTCAGTGTCCACTTCCAGCACCACGTCTTCGATCATGGGAAGCAGGACCTCACCGTAAGCTCCTTGCACATGAATCACGTCATTGGCGCCGGTGGCTGTAATTTGGGTAATCTCGCCCAGGTCGCGTCCATCCACCGTGGAGACCTTCATCCCGATCAGTTCAAACCAAAAATACTCGTCTTCCTCCTTGGCAGGAAGGTTTTCCCGATCGGTTTTGACGAGGCTCCCTGAAAGCGTATCGGCCTGTTCAGGTGTGTTCATGCCTTCGAGCGCAACCAGAGCGAAAGTCTTATGGGCCCTAACGCTCACCACTCGGTGGGGGGTTTCTCCGAAGATCAGGATGGAGGAATTGTCAAATGCTTCCAGAGTCTCGGTAAAAACCTTGATTTTGATTTCGCCCCGTATCCCGAATGGTTTGAGGGCCTGCCCTATGACGACGAACGTTTCTTGCGACATCTGTGGCTGAATATGAGAGAAGGCTGCCCCACTTGCCCGTTCGGCCTGTTGGTTCGCGCTCTACTCTATGATCTCGAGGACGGCCCGTTTATCCGCCCTGGTGGAAGCGGCGCTGAGTATGGTGCGTAGGGCTCTGGCAGTGCGGCCTTGTTTTCCTATCACCTTGCCCAGGTCTGTTTTGGCCACCTTCAGTTCTATTACCGCGACCGAGTCGCCTTCCACTTCAGAGACTGATACCTCGTCGGGATTGTCCACAAGCGCTTTGGCAATGTATTCGATCAGGTTTTTCATTCGTCCCCTCTCTTCCCCTGGAAGGGATTCCTCCGGACTGTGAACAACCACATCGGTCAGAGCATTAATTCTGGGCCGTGGCTTTCTTCTTCGCTTCTTTCACGATTCTCCGCACGGTGTCGGAGATTTCCGCGCCTTTGGCGATCCATTTATCGACATCTTCGGTTCTGACGTTGATGCCTCTTTGTTTATTTCTAGGGTCGTATGTTCCCAGCACTTCCAGGAATCGGCCATCCCTGGGGAATCGGGAGTCTGATGCCACGACCCTATAGAAGGGTTTCTTTTTGGCGCCGTATCGCGCCAGGCGTATTTTGACGGCCATATATGGACGCACCTCCAGCCTGGAAATTAATCCTCAAATCATAATCGAACAATATTAGTCAAGTGCCGCGGGACTGTCAAGGGAAAACGTGTTGTTATTCATGTACGCAGTCTTCCTTGACATCAAGCCGGTCATGCCGGTAAATTACAGGCTGGATTCTCAGACACCACCTCTTCTATTTTGAATCGGTGACAAATTCACGAATGGCAGGGACAAAGGCCTGACCGGAGTTGGTCGATTGTGACCACGTGTCCGGGCCCAAAATCGGCCCCTGAGCCGAAGCGTGGTTTTGTCAATGAGGTAAGTAATGGCCAAGAAGAAGGATCAATCTTTGAGTGAACCGGAACTCCGGACCCTTAAGGAATTTGTGGAGAACGCTCTTAGAAAGAGCGGCGCTCTGCTCATGGACATGTACGGCAAAGGGAATCGGCACCTGAAATTTGATGACGAGTTGGTGACCGAAGGCGACAATGCGGCATGGGACCTGATGTCGAAGAAAATCAAAGGCAGCTTTGAGGGGCACTGTTTTTTAAGGGAACTCACCGCGGAGCAAATGGCCGATGATAACTATTGTAGATTCCTGTGGATTATAGATACCCTGGACGGAGCAGCCTCTTTTCAGGCAGGCATGCCCGTGTGGGGCGTGAGCGCTGCGCTTTTCGAGAAGTTCTGGCCGATCATGGGATTTCTATATCTTCCGGTGACCGGAGAACTCTACTCGGCTTACGCAAGTCGAGAAGCCCTATTGAACGACAAGGCCATCCAGGTGAGGGAAGACCCTTCCGTGGACAATGAAAGCCTTGTGCTGGTTTATTCACGGTTCCACCAGGACTTTACCAGCAACTTCCCCGGTAAAATCAGGAACTTCGGGTCTTCTGCCGGTCACATGGCGTATGTAGCCAGAGGCGCTGCAGACGCGTGCCTGATCAAGAACGTGACGGTTCAGGACTTGGCCGCGGGCAGTATCATCCTGGAGGCCGCAGGGGGCGAGATCACCTACCTGGACGGCCGTGCTTTCCACGTGGGTGATTACATGGACGGGAGGAGAGTGGAAGAGCCCCTTATTGCGGCGCCTAAAGGGAGCCACAAATCATTTGTCAAGTATTTCAAGCGCATATAAGGAAATCCGTTTAGCGGAAAACCTTCCCGGAAATAGGGTCTCCCCGTAAGTCCTTCCGAATGCGTTTCGGGCCACTGTTTTGCTTGACGAGTGGGAACACTACCGCTAACTTGGTTGTCGCATCTTACGCAAGGTTTCGCGGCAGAGGCATGGTACATGCACGGTCTGGGAAAACGAGAAGAAAGAATTCTCAGGGCTATCATAGTTGAATATATAGCCACGGGCGAACCTGTGGGGTCGAGAACTCTTTCCAGGGACGACGACATAGGCCTGTCCGCGGCCTCCATCCGGAACGTGATGAGTGACCTCACTGAGGCAGGCTATATTACTCAACCGCATGTCAGCGCAGGAAGGGTCCCCACAGATCAAGGGTACCGTTTTTACGTGGATAGCCTGGTGCAACCGGAACCCTTGGATGTGCCCCAGCAGGTCGCGATAAGGTCACTGATAGAGGGCGCGGGACTTGACGTGCGGGATGTCCTGCGACAATCCTCGTCAATTCTGGCTGCTTTTTCCAAACAGGCAGGAGTGGTGATAGCCTTGCCTGCGGCGGAGCAAACTTTCAAGACTATCGACCTTATCAAGGTAGCTGACGACAAGATCCTGGTAGTGCTGGTGTCCATGAGCGGGTTCCTCCAGAACAAAATGATTTTCGACGAGGACAACATCGGGCAGGAAACGCTGGAGCGCTACGGCCGAGTGCTCAATGACATGCTCAAAGACTTGGACTTGCGGCAGGCCCGCGAGAAAATCGAACAGGAACTGGCCCGTGAAAAGACCAGAGTTGACGCGATGCTGGCAAAGGCCTTGAGATTAGGGCACATAATCCTGTCTCAGCACGTCACAAGGGACATATTCATCGAGGGTCAGACCAATATTATTGACGAGCCTGAATTCGCTGACATTGAGACGCTGAAGGCAGTGCTCCTCACGTTTGAAGAAAAAAGCAACCTTCTCAAAATACTTGATAAAACTCTGGAAGCTCGTGGAATTCAAATCCTGATCGGGTCCGAACATGGCCTCGGCGAGATCCAGTCCTGCGCGATCGTGGCTTATCCAATCCGAACCGAAGAAACCATCCTGGGCAGCATCGGCGTCATCGGCCCTAAACGCATGAACTATCAGAGGGTTGTCCCGATCGTAAACACCACCGCGCGCATTCTAACCCGCCTTATGAAAAGAATAATAGAACACGCCGCTTAAAACCAAGTCTCGTTAATACGAATTTGCGTTCAAGATGCCACCGCCCAGATCGTCGTGGCAGCGTGAGGCGCGCGGTAGGGGCGACACATGTGTCGCCCGTGCGGGCGAGGCATGCCTCGCCCCTACAATTGGCGTCGCATCCTTGCCGGTTTGATCGCAAATCCGAATGCGCTGAGCAGATTAGTGCTACCTTGAACGCAACAGGGTATACGACCGGGAAATTGCCAAGCCCTTTCCTTGACTTGTGGATCGATTTTCGGATCAGGAAATGAGATGAAGGGAATTCCGGGATGAAAGAGACAATGGTAGATACCAAAGTGACCTACACACTGGAATATGGTGGAAAGCTCTTCATGGTTGAAAACGTCCCCGCACGCGTGTGCAGGGAGACGGGCGAGCAGTACTTCGCTCCTGAGACAGTGGAGCATATCCAGGCCATTATCAAGAGCAGGAAAAGGCCTGACAGAGTGATCGAGACTCCAGTGTACGAGTACGCATGAGAGCACCAGCCAACTGGCCCTGCAACCGGGCCGCTGCATACGCAGGGCGGTAGACAGCAGTCGGGCAACATGAGAACTTGTGGCATTTTGGCCAGGCAGGATAGCTTTTTCGGCTCGCCCCTTGTTTTTCTAGATAGGGCAATGCTTCATTTTCTTGAAGCGAGCAATTCCAAGAAGTTGCTTATTTGGGTCTCCAGGGATTCGATGCTGTAAAGCCTCGGGTCGTTGTGGTCCGCCTCCAGGATTACGCCGGGGACGCCGGAACGCTTTGTCACTTCGGCCCTCACCTCCGGAATGTCCTGCGAAACATACTTGCAGCTCCTATTGGAATGATAGAGAAACCCGTCGAGCTGATACTCACGGGCCAATTCCAAATACTGCTCGACTCTCCTATCGAGATACAGATTCGCTGTGTAGAGGTACTGTTTGGTCCAATCCGTGAAAGGATCTGATTCTCCTACAGCCAGCCTTGCCCATGCCCAGGTATACAATGAGGTCACCAGGGAAGCCTTTCGCTCTTCCAAGAAAAGGGACAGGCGGCGCAACTCCGGCCATATAGGCAGATTGTCCCAGAAAAGCCTGAACTGCTCATTCTCAATTGTGCCAATTCCAGCGGCCACGCGCTGTTCAAGCTCCTGGACAAGCTCGCGGTAAAAATCCACGGCAACCTGCGTGCCTCTCTGAGCAACTATAGGCGCCATGGAAATGAACTGATCAAAAACCGTTATAGGTGACGGCTTGGCTGTTCCCGCCTCCAGGACCCTTGTCCAAAGAGCCGACGCTTCCTGAGAAAGCAGGATCGTCTGTCGGAGTCTGTCCTTATCAAGCTTGCGGCCTGTGATTCCCTCGACGACCCCCACGAGATCCAGCAACTGTGATCTTACATAAACCTCCGCGGCCTCATCGCGTTCCCCGCGGCCGGAGTGAGGCACATCGATCAGGAACATAGGGGCGTTGTACATCCGGCTCAGGACCTCAAACCACTTGGTAAGAGTCCCGCATTGGCTGTTTGAGATCACAATAAGGTCGGGCTTGGGCAGGCCCCAAGTCGGGCTCATACCGGTTTTGATAGAGCCGATATCGCACCTGGCGTACGCACATAGGTCCATGGAATATCCCATGCCCTCCGCGGCAGTTGCCAATTCTACAGTCATCTTGCGAGCCCCGATAATAGCAGCGTGATTCTCCGGATAAATGGGAATCATGTCCATCGCGTAAAGCAGCTCCACCGGGGTGAAGGCATTCACATAAGCGATGAACTTACCGTTCTGGCGCGCCATATGAGCGGCGCCGTAGTAATCGACATTTACCTGTTTGAGTTGCTTGAGGGACTCGATGGGCTGCATTTGTGCGTCCTTTTTGTTGATATGTTTTCCGGGGCGGCCGGCGTCTCCTCGAACTTTACAAAAAAAGCCTCCCGGATGAGTTCTCTACCTGGAAGCGTATGCGTGTTAATCTTTTGGTCCGTCTTCAGCGCGAATCGGTGCAATCATCGCACGCTACGGTCCTAATGGCAATCTCTTCATTGGCCGTGCTGTCGAAAATTATTACTCTGCAAAACCCTTTTTGCCTCACGGCCGCGCACAACTCGGCTGAGGTGTCCAAACCCTGATGTCGAGGGCCACCACGGGGGCCATAAATCTCATAACCGTACCCTCTTGTGTCAGTGCATTCCTTGCCGGGCAAGCCATCAATCATGGCTATGCCGGTAATGGCCGGAGCGATAAACGGCAAAGCTTTGCACACGGTCGCAGGCAACCCCCAGTACAGCCTGTTTGTTTTGGGTATGAACAGCAGCGAGCGCCGTTTCTCGTCTGCCGGAAGGGCAGCCAGTTGCTTCAAAGCTGCAATTACCTTGCTGTTTTTCAGATTAGCCGCAGACCATGAGGAACGATCTATGGGGCCAAAAATATCAGGCGCAAGAGCCGTAAATCTGCGGGCCATTTCAATGACCGGCAGTCCGGATAAGGATTTGGTGAATTCCATGGCGATCTGGCCGTCTGAACGCAGCGCTATTCTGGTCCGCGTTTGGCCCCCCAAAAACGTCCGGGTCACCCCGATCCACAAATTCAGCAATGCAGCGATGATCAGAATCAGACTTATCAAGCAGACCACCAAGCCCTGCGGGTGAACTTGATTCAACCATGTGCCTGGTCCTCCGGCCGGCTTCTCGGTCCAAGACCAATCGGCTGTGAATGATGACAGATTTGCAAGGAGAAGAGCTGCGGCCAACCACTTTTGGGGGTCGACAAAGTAAAGACCGCTGGCGTCCGGGATGCCCAGTAGCAACGCGGGAATCGCGCCGCCGACACTCATTACCACGACCGCCTCGGCATCAAGAATTTTGTTGTCGCGCAACGCTCCCCGGATCCCTGCCAATGACGCCAGCCTTTTCTTCCAGATAGTCAATCCTATGAAAAGCCATGACCAAGTGAACGCAGTTATGAGAAAAAAAGGCCACCAGTAAGGATACCAGTTCATCGCGTAAAGCGGCGCCAACTTCAGTCCCTCGGACGATGGAAACACCGTCAACTTCAGAGTGACAACCAGGCCTGCAATCATCACCCCAAAACCGGCCATCACCACGATGTTCTTGTACAGCCGAAGCCTGGCCACAAAATAGAAACACGTCAAACCCAACAGGCCGATCATTGACACCTTGCAGAAGCCGATGACGCAGGCCAAAGCGGGTAAAGCGAGCACCGCGAGAACCACCATCGCCGGCGTGGTCGGACTGCGATCACCCGCGACCCAATCTGCAAGGAAGAGGCAAAGTGACAGGAAAATGAAAGAAAAAGCCAAGGCAGGGACCTGCGACTGGGAAGCCAACACTCCGTTTTCGCCTGGGAAAACGCCTACGCAGACTATGGTCAGTACGGCCCAAAAAATAAAGTCTCTCTTCAGGTCCCACCCGTTCGGACGGAAAGAAAGGCAGCTTTTCAGATCCACCACGGCAATCAACATGCAGTTCAAAAAGAACGGGACGAAAAATACCAGATGGCCCACAGTGACCATCTGGAGAACAGGCAAGTCTGTCAGCGCTGACAGTTGAGCCAATATCCAGTGCGAGCCCATGTGGTAAGGCACATAGGGAACGCCGTCAAGGCCTGTGCTGGGGATTCCGTAGGTCTGTATCATCCCGGTTATGGCCGCGTGCATGAGCGTGTCTCTATGTGCGAGCCCGACGGTCACAAGCTCATCTACCAACGGGTCCTGATAAACGTGAAAAAAGCTCATGAGCGCGATAGGAACCGCGGCGGCCAAGGCGCAAAGGAGGAACAGGCACGACTTCGCGACTCCCCCGGCGCTCAGCCACTTGATGAAGGCCAAGCCAAAGACCGAAACACCAAGGCAGTAAAACAACGGCCCCAAGGTAAAGCCCAGGCGGGACGACAAAAGCCCGCCCAGCGCCAGCATCAGAAGGCCCCACAATGCCATGGCGGCTTCGCTGGCATACCATTGGGGGCCCTTCGGGTTCCGAAGTAGTCGATAACAGTGGGGAAAAAACAGAACGAACAGGGAGAGGACCAGGACCTTTACGAGGGGCAAAATCGAATAATTCGGGAACCCGAGTCTCCAAATCCAAAAAAAAGCGGCCAAAGCAAGTGCAAGTAGTGCGCAAAAGACGCTTGCAGTCAGCTTGGCGTAACTCCAGGTTTGACGCAATCCATCTTCTTCTTGCATTGGAATCCTGTCGTCTCCGTAATACCAACCCGACGGAAAAAGGCTTTCCGCGTCCGAAAACCGTGTCACCGCTTCTTCAGCGAGAACGGCCGGTATAGGAACTCAACCTGGCTCGTGCCGGCAGTCAGTCGAACCGACTTGAAAGTGCCGAAAAGCTTCTCTATCTCGACCGGCCGGCCATTGACCAAGGCCACCCAATCCGGGTCCCAGTTATCGATGAAGCTCAAGAAGACCGACCCACTCGTTGAAACCTGAAGCTCCAGCCGCTCACCGTCATAGGCCTGCACGGTTACCTGCGGGCTAACCAGACGAACCGTCCAGTCCGAGTCTTCAAAAAACTCCCCGACCGTGTTGTGGTCAAGTCGGGTTGACACGAACACTCTGGTTCCATCGACCATGCCCAGTAGGCGACGCATCCCCAGCAGTTCCCCCTCCTGGCCGACGATTTTCGAGAAATCATATGGCCAGAAGACTCGAGCGTGGAAAGACGTGTACCGATCGTAGTGCCAGTCCCACATGTACCCCGCGTTGAAATGCCGGTCCAGCGAAATTGTGTCCAGCAAATTATGTCGAGCGGCCCACATTGACTGGCCTATGGCCTGGGAAATGCCTAGCCGTTTCCTTGCTCCGTACTCTTGCGGAGCCGGATAAGTCCATTGCTGTGCGCCAACATAACGCATGTCGGCTGTGGCCGCGGCGAGGCATACCACAAGTACCGCCAGCCGTGTCCAAGTCCAGCCCAATGGCCGCCGCATGGCTAGGATCAGCAACCCGGCAAGCAACAGGGACGAAACAGCAGTCGCGATTATAAATACGGCTTCGTGGCCTTGGAAATTGCTAAAAGCGTATCCCCAATAGAAGTTGAAACTCTTGTGTGCGTATAACCATGCCTGGGCTGCCATGATTGTTGCTGCGGAGACGGCAACCACTATCAATGCCCACGAGAGTGTCGAGCGTTTTTTGTCGGCCCCTTTCGACCGACCCAGTAGTTCCTCAAGGTTGCCGTAAGACCTGGCCAACAGAAGCGCGATTATCGGCAACAGAGTTATATTCAGCCTTCCCCAGGCTCGCAATTGTGAGAACCCCGGCAAATAGCTCCAGAGCAAGTCGAAAAGATAAGAATCCCTGCCATAGGAAATGTATGAAATGACGGCAGCCCAACCTAGCATAAGAAAGACAAACCACTTGGTGAGGCTTGACGTTTGCTTGATCAGGAAGCTCGTTGCCACGAACAGAACAATAAGAAGCAGGCCCAATATGCTGAAATAGTACCACCCTTCGGTCGACGCCAAGGGTGGGAAGATAAGCGATCCTATGGTGTCGGCAAAATGAAACGGATACGAAGTGGAATAGTCATAGTTCATGCCGCCGCGGCCTGTGGTCTGACGCATAAGGTCGACCATCTTATAAAGGTACGGCGAACAAAGCGCGGTAGCCGCTACAACAGGGACCGCGATAGTGCCCAAGTAACCCCGTCGATCAACTATCGGCCCCGGGCGTTCGAGACGAATCAAGCGTCCGGTGGTGGGGAAAAAGAGAAAAGCAGCGTAAGGAACGACAAGAAACAGGCAGTAGTACGCGTAATACGGGTACCCAGCGGTCAACATCAGCAAGCTGCTGACGAAAAGGACCAGGGAAGCAGCGAGTCTTTTCCCGTCTTCCGCGGCCAAAGTGGTTCCGTAAAGCAGCCACGGCATCCATGCGGCTGCATGCGCGGCATGAGGGAACCGAACAAGCTCGGCCAACTTGAAGCTCACGCCGACCACCAGAACAGCAAAGATCACGGACCGCTTGTTGGACACCAATCGTGATAGCCACAGGTACAGCCCCAGCGCATAGAACGACATGGCCAGCACGGTGAAGGCCTGGTGGTCGAAAACTGAATACCCCCCGGCAGCGTTTGAGAAAAGAAACAACGGCAGATTGAAAGGGTACAAAGCCTGAGCGAACGGACTGGAAAAAAAAGGGAAGCCTCCTCCTTCGGACGGGGACCAGAGCGGAAAGCGCCCGTCTACCAGAAGATCGAGCAGATACGCTTTATATTTGTAAAACCAATAGAAATCATTTCCGATAGTGAGGGAAAAAGAACGGCCGGGAATCAGCAGTCGATAGAAATACACCAGCGGCCAGATAAAAGCCACCGCTGCCAAGGCCAAACCGATCAATTTGGAGAACCGGCCAACATCATTGATGGTTGAGGACGACGAATTCACCCGTCGCCCGCGTTTGTCAGACGGCTGTTCATGCTCTCCCGTAACAGTCATGATGCTTCCGGCGCCTTTGGTGCGAATCCTCTCCTCAAGGTGTTCTCGCTGATGCTCCTGATATTTGTAAATTGGAGCAGGTAGTCAGGACCGCCGGCCTTGGAACTGACCCCGGACATCCCGAATCCCCCGAAAGGCTGTCGCCCTACTAAGGCTCCGGTAATCTTTCTGTTTATGTAGAGATTGCCGACCATGAACTCGGCCTTGGCTTTCCGAATATTGCCGGGACTTCTCGAGAATATGCCCCCTGTCAACGCATATGGGGTGCTGTTGGCAATTTCTATGGCCCTCTCTATGTTCGGGGCCTTGAAAACAATCAACACAGGTCCGAATATCTCTTCTTGTGCAATCTTCGCGTTGGGACTCACATCCGTGAAAATCGCCGGACCCACGAAGCATCCTTCCTCCGGCGCCTTTCTCTTGAGAAGCGGTCTACCTTCGGTTTCCCCCAGCTCTATGTAGCGCAGGATTTTTCGCTTGGCTGCTTCGTCCACTACAGGGCCCATGTAGGTCTGCGGATCTTCGGGCGGCCCGATCATTATGCTCACCATAGCTTCCTTGAGCCTGTCGCAAAACTCTTCGTACAGGTCTCCCACCACTATGGCCCTGGAGCATGCCGAACACTTCTGGCCCTGAAAACTCAGCGCCGACTCAAGGACCCCTTTCACCGCCTCATCCGGGTCCGCCGTGTCGTCTATTATGATGGCGTTCTTGCCGCCCATTTCAGCGATCACTCGCTTCACGCTCCGCTGCCCGAGATGGGTCTCGCCTGCGAGCTTCACAATATTCAACCCCACTTCTTTGGAGCCTGTAAACGCGATGAAGTCCACTCCAGGGTGGGCAACCAGATATTCCCCAACCGCTGCTCCGGGGCCTGGAACAAAATGCAGAACACCAGCCGGCAGTCCTACTCCTCTGAAGATTTCGACAAGCTTCCACCCGAGGATCGGCGAGAGTCCGGAGGGTTTAAAGATAACACAGTTCCCTGCTACAAGACCCGCAGACACCATGCCGGTAGGTATGGCCAAGGGGAAGTTCCAGGGAGATATGACCACGCCTATGCCTCGCGGCTCATAAAGGTATTCGTTAGCCTCACCGGGATAATTCCCCAGGATCTTTGGCTGTCCGAGCTTTATCATCCCCCGTGCATAGTATTCGAGATAGTCTATTGCCTCAGCTACATCGCCGTCGGCATCCGCCCATGTCTTGCCTACCTCGTAAACCTCCAGGGCCATGAGTTCAAAGCGCTGCATTCTCATTTCTTCCGCTGCTTTAAAAAGGTACGCGGCCCGGCCTTCTGCTGGGGTCTTGCTCCACTCTCTCCAAGCTCGCGTCGCCTCGTGGACCGCCTTTTCCGCGTCGTCCTTTGTCGCGACACCTACCTTGCCAACGACTTCAACAGGCGCTGCGGGATTCAACGACAGGCTGTATTTGTCTTTCCAGACTTCGTCATGGCCTATGAGGAGCGGGTAAGTCTTGTTGAATCCCTTCTTGACCTTTTGGAGCGCTTCTTTCATGCGCTGCGGATTTTGGCTGCGGGAAAAGTCCGTGGCCGGTTCGTTAGCGAAATCACGGTCGGGGACTTCATCTGACGCCGGTTCCTCCGGCGGTTGGGGGGCCTTTATCAATTCGTCAAACGGCAGCTTTTCAGAGAAGGATTTTCTTAAGAAAGACTCGTTGGACGTGTTTTCAAGTAGCCGCCTGATGAGGTATGCCATTCCCGGGATGAGTGCTCCCACCGG
This sequence comes from Desulfomonile tiedjei, assembly GCA_016212925.1. Lineage (NCBI taxonomy): Bacteria > Pseudomonadati > Thermodesulfobacteriota > Desulfomonilia > Desulfomonilales > Desulfomonilaceae > Desulfomonile > Desulfomonile tiedjei. The sequence goes on along the minus strand of JACRDF010000048.1, from coordinate 273,429 downwards.
GGTGTAAGCCCTCACTCTGTAATTCATCTTTTGCAGGGCGGAACGGATCGGTTCCGCCATACCGTAGATCACCTGGAACTCTAGAGCCTCTTTCGGCAGGCCGAGAGAATTCGCTACTGCTATGGCCTGACTGATGCTCCTTATGTTGTGGGTGGCGATAGCAGGCCGAACATATTGGGGATTTTCTAACAGAATACGCGTCAGATCTTCGAAGTTCCGATCCGTCTTCTCCTTTTGGAGGAAAACCGGAACCGGCCATCCTTTCTGGCGGTTTATCACCGTCTCATAGTCCCAGTAGGCCCCTTTCACTAGCCGGACAGTCACTCGTCTGTTGTTCAGTTTCGCCCATTCTATTATTCCCAAAAGATCCGATTTCGTTTCGGGCAGGTACGCTTGGAGGGCTATTCCGCCGAAGGATAGACCGCTGTGTTCTTCGAGTAAGCTTTTCAGAACAGCAATCGTCAGATCCTTGTAATAATACTGTTCCATATCAATCGTGACTGCTGCGCCCAATTCCACAGCTCGTTTGATTACAGGGGCCAGTCCGGCCTTTGCGCGCTGTATGGACACTTCCCAGTCCGTTGGGTCCAGTTGAGAATAGAAGGAGGACACCTTCAGAGAAATGTCTATTCTAGGCAATGGCCCGTGTTGGTCCGCGTCAAGCGTGTGAATTTCCGGCCAGTTCAGCACTTCCGGGCTGAGAGAATTGAGCAAGTTCAAGTACCTCTCCACATATACGGCCGCTTCTTTTTCACTCAAAACCTCTTCACCCAACAAGTCGATGGTAAATCCAATCCCCTGGTCCCTGAGACGCAGAACCGATTTGAGGGTATCCGTATGGTCTCGTCCGGCAATGAACTGAGCAGCCAGGGACTCTACACTCCTTCGGGCGACCTTTGCGGAAATGCGCGGGAGCATGGTTGAAACACGCCCAAGTCCTTGGAGCAGTGGATTGTCTTTTACGCCCTCGAAATATTCGTTGAGCATTCTCACCACCAGGGCGTCGGACTTGAGACAAGGCAGAACGTCCACAAATCTGAATAACTGGACCCTTACGTCCTCATCTTTCATGGCCCATTCCATCAGCCGTCCGTTCCATGTCTTCCGATCGAAGATGGAGGGGACTTCCTGGGTCATCAGTGAGTAAATTTCGCGTCCTATCTTTCTCACCGAGTCTTCCAAGTCTCGAACCATGAATCGCACCTCATTGCCTTGTCGAGCAATCTCGCGGCTATAAAGGGAATGTTCCGGAAAGGCCTTCCTGCAATTAGGTTCCCTCAGCATCTCTCCAAACCAATAAACACGACCTCCCGCGGCCCAGCCTTGACACGGCCGGGTCTTCGGGCTAATTGGTTTATAGTTAGACCGCTGACGCGAAGAATGCAATCTCTTCCCGAGCGTAAGAAGACGGGAATATCTGCCGGGAAACAGTCCATGATCGTAGAAAAACCGCAAACATGGCGAGATTGGGGCCTGAAAGCTCTTCTCTGGATTCTTGTGCCACTTGGAGCGCTGTTTGCTAAAGATATTTACGATTATACGAAATCCGCGATCGAAACCCCAAAGGCCAAACCGGCTGCGGAGTCCAAACCCGAGGCTCGCAAGCCCATAGGGCTTCCCAAGGAGATCGGATCGGGCGCATTGCTGGAGAAGTTCAAAACAGTGGCACCCCAAGCATCGGAAAGGCCTGAGGCCAAAGAGGCCCTGATTAAGGCCCCGATTCCTTTGATATTGGCCGCACGAAACGGTCAAGTCGGAGTGGTCAAGTTGCTGTTGGACAGGGGCGCGGATGTCAATGCCAGGGACAAAGAAACTGAAACCACGGCATTAATGGCGGCAGCCCACCAAGGGCACATCCAGGTGGTGGATCTCCTCCTCCAAAAGGGCGCGGACGTCAACGCCAAGGACAAGGCAGGCAAAACGGCCTTAAGCGAAGCCACGCTATACAAACACGAAGAAGTCGCCAAATTGTTAAAAGAGCGAGGCGCGAAGTAATAGGCATTATCTTGGCGCGGTGCAGCCCTGCCCGAGGAGGTCAGGGCTTCTTCGCTGCGATGTTCCAAGTTTCACTGCAAATCAATATCACGAACCCTGGGCCTTCTTGTCCGCTTGCTGCTTGTCCTCCGGCTGATGAAGCCGAACCATGAGCCACTGCTGCGTCTTGTCTTTGCCGAAGTGAACTAATGCCTCCGTCTGGTCCTGCGTCAGATTGTAGATCCCTGTTTCCATGATGATATCTGTGTTCTTGCCGTCGGCAAACGTCCATGCGGCCCGCTGAGACTTCTTGTCGACCATGCCTTTGATAGGACGAGCCGTATCAGTGGTTGTATTGTAGTACGTCCCGGAAATTGCACCTTGCTTGTTCACAGAAAGCTGAAGCACCGTGTTTGAATCCGCTGCATTGCCTTGACTCAAGGCAAAAACCCCAAGAGGGAGCCAGTCGTCTTCCGGAGTACTTGTGGGTTCCGGGGCTGCAGTCGCTATGTCGCTGGCCTGCTGATAATATTGTTGTGCTGTGGCCACTTGGCTACCGGAAACATAAACGTCGTCGCCATCGTAATAGACGTTTTCTCCATAGTCGTAATAGATGGGATCACCGTAAGACGCAGCGGCTCCGGCAGTCCAACCGGCTATAGCGCCCCAGGTTGCCGCGCGCCACCAGTGATTCCAGGGATGATGGTGATTATCCCAATGGGCTCGGGCGGCATTTGGATGATCCTTCCACCACTGGGGAGTGAATGCGTGGTCGTACTTGTGCTGCAAGTTGTCTCGAATCTGGTTACTAACATGCCTTTCCGGAAGGGTGGACGGTCTGCCCGGCTCGCCGGGTCGGATACCCGCGCCGGGACGTTCGCCCGCAGGTCTATCCAAGCCACCGGGTCTTTGTCCTTCAAGAAGTCTCCGTGCTCCCTCAGCACCCAGGGCTCCTGCAGCCGCGGCGCCCCCCAATTTGGCCAAATCGGAACCTTTACCGGGCGGCAAATGGAGAAACTGCTGAACCTGCCCCTGCGTGGGCCTGCTCATTCGGTCTCCCGGAAGGCCTCCCCCGGGCCTTGTGCCCACTTCCGGCCTTGTTGCGGGTCGCGTGGCGATCTGCTGCTTGGGCGTTGCCTGCCGGCTTACAGGCCTGCTTGGTTGATAAGTCGAAACGCGGTCAAATGACGACCGACTCATGGACGGGGTCCTGACAGCTGCTCCCCCGCCGTGGAACCCACCGTAAGCCGCGCCTCCCCCTCGAAATCCGCCGCCGCCACCACCACCACGAAATCCCCCGCGAGCCATTATCTCCGAGGCTGACACTGAAAGCACGAACAAACAACCTAGCGATATTATTAAAAATCTTTTCATCGTCCACCTCGCTTACTTGTGGCTGGTTGAGGCGCAGGTTGCTTGCGAACAACCGTCACTTCTTCGATGTTCGGCAGAAGTTCGCCGCCCGCTTCGCGTCCGATGGATTGAAAGGTGAACGTGTTGTCGTCCACGTGAGTAAAGATGTTGATGGCGGAAGCTTTCTCGCCACTAGCAAGCACAATGGAGGATTTCGCCTGCCATTGATTGCCCTGCTTAGTCCAGACGCCTTCTCCAAATCCGCCATGAGAGTCAAATACCCATGATCTGATGGTTTTCTTCACAGGGTCCCACCCTATGACTTGCGCCCCCTCGATGTTTAAGCGGCCTTGCACGTTCACAGTGAACGATGAGGTAATAAAGCTCTTATCTCGTGCCCATTGATAAGTCGTCTCTACCGTAGAGTGCTCGTCCGTGTCGGTCCACTCTCCGATGAGCCACTCCAGGTCCTTGAGATGTTCGTAACTGGGTGCTATTACAGGAGCTTCTTCCTCTTTCACACTTGTCAGCTTCCATTGGGCACCCTTTTTCACGTAGGTTGCAGCGTATCGAGTTTCTTCCGGGGTCTGGCCAGGTCGAGTGACAACGGCAGTGCCGGTCTCTGCGGCACGCGTCCTAGATGGGAACGTCAGGGAGGCAGTAGTGACTTGAAGTTGCAGCCCCTGGTTTTCTTTGAAGAAAGCCTTCAGCGCAGCCTCAATTTTCTTGCGTCCTTTAAAGGATTCGCCCGAAGGACTGACATATTCGCCATCATCGCTCCAATGGGCCGCCACTGCCGCGGCATCCCCGCGGTTGTACGCTTCAACGTACGACTGGACAGCTTGCTTGATAGCGTCTTCATCAGCTGTTGGGTTTTGCTGTCCTTCAGAAGCGGCTGGAGCCAAGATTGCCACTAGAATTGTCACAATCACCAGTATTTTAGCCATCGCCCGTTCCTCCGGGTGCTCGTAATTTCGAAGAGCCATGAACAGTTTCTCCTTAGTGTTTTAGATGTCCAATTCTGGTGCAGGATTCCCTCTTTGCCCAAAACAACCCGGGTGACTCCGCACCAAACCTTTCTTTGGGCAAGACCGGTCATGCCTGGGAGTTCAAGGGAACTGGATTTCTTCGGAATCAAAGCGTTCCTTAATTTTTTCGTTCATAGCGACCTTGACTTTCCAATAATCTTGGGATCTTACCCAAATTCCGATTTCAATTTTCACGCTCTTGTCTCCAAGTTCCTTGACGGTAATGTTCGGTTCCGGCTCTTTTAGGATAAGATCGTCTTCGTCGATTAAATTTCGCAAAACCTCTCGGACCTTCTTGAGATCTGTCTTGTAACTCACTCCGACTATTATATCCAAGCGTCGCGTGTCTCTACTGGAATAGTTGACGATTTTGTCAGACATGAGCTTGGAGTTCGGGAGAATTACAGTCAAATTGTCGGCCGTACGAATCTCGGTGCTCATCAATTGAATCTTCTCAACTGTTCCGGCCGATCCTCCGCCCTCGATCTCCTGTCCGAGACTGAATGGCCGAAAGACGATCATGAGCAACCCTGCGGCAACATTGGCCAAGTGTCCCCTTAAGGCGAACCCGATGGCAAAACCCACTGCCCCGATAAGAGCTATCAGGGAGCTGCTTTCCACCCCCAGCTTGTAAAGCACCTCGATGATCACCAGGCCGTATAAGATGACCTCGACGGCACTGTCGACAAAACCAACGATAGTCGGGTCCACCTTCTTCGAGGTGAGGGTTCGATGTATCGTGTTCCTGATGATTTTGGCCAACCAAAGCCCGACTACAAGAATGATGACGGCCGCGGCAACTTTCCAGGCATAAATCCCCAACGTATGAAGTAGTTGTCCTTGAAACCGTTCCCACATAAGGATTCTCCTCCAGGATTATGCGGCCGGCCCGCGGTTTGGCTTTCCATGTCCCTGCGGGGCCATTCGCATGAAGTATTCAGTTGGAGATGATTCACTTGGTGTCGGCCGGGAAAATCACCTTCCAGTCCTTTTTCATGCTGATTACGATCCATCCCTTGTTCTCTGCTTCGGCCATGAGCGCTACCGGGAACGTGCCGACCTTGGTCTCCGGGAGTCCGCCAGCAGGTCCATAAGCATACTCGCGCTCCGCGTCATCGTGCAGCACGAGCATGCCGAGCCGTGCGCCCGCGCCCGCGGTGGTCCATTCCAGCATCTGGCGATCGCCGTCGGAATTGCCGAAGGCAGCGTATGGGCGCTTTCCGATGAAGAGATTGATGCCGACAGGTTTACCCGCGCGGTCGTTGATGAAGAACACCTTGGGCTCACGCATGAGCACGGGCTGGCCTTTCTGGTAGTCATACTTTGTCGCGATGCTCGATCCTACCACCTGCTCCGGCGGAACTCCGTACACCTTCGCTGCGTACGCGCGCACGAATTCCTGTCCCCCGCCCGTGACGATGAAGGTCTTGAAACCGTTGGCTCGGAGGTAATTCAGGACTTCGAGCATGGGCTGATAAACGAGTTCGGTGTACGGCCGCTTAAAACGCGGGTGCTCGCCTTTTGTCAGCCACTGCTTTGCGATTTCGAGAAACGCCTCAGTGGTCATCCCCGCGTGGGTTGCACCTATGATTTGCGCCCAATCCTGTTCGTGGAATTTGGCCATGGCCGCCTTGTCGCCTTCGAGCACCGACCTGAACGGCTCCGTGGTTTGCCATTGTGGATGTTCAGGTGCCAGCGTCCTGACCCTCTCCAACGCAAACATAGCCTGGGTGTAAAGCGGATGCTCGACCCACAGTGTCCCGTCGTTGTCGAAGGTGGCGATGCGATCCTCGGGCTTGACATAGGTATCACGAGAAGAATCGGTTAATTGGTCCACAAAATTCACGATCGCCTGCTTCGCACGACCGTCATTCCACGAGGGCAACGGGTCGGCAGCCTGGGCGGTGGTAACCAGCCAGATCGCCAGCAGCGCGGCGACTAACCTGATAGGAGGTGACTTCATGGTGCTCATCCTGTCGTTGCGGGGTGATGGCACAGCCATGGTCGGGAGGGGCGCCCTTCCCGACCACAGGTGATGTGCAGTTGAATCTTCCGTGGCCGAATGGGACTGGCACGGATCTGGTAAGGTTACTTGTACTGAGACGGAATCATCTCGGTGAAACCAGGGCCATAAGGCTGGTACGGAATGTTCGGGAACTTCCTGAGCCCTTCGAAGAATTCCGCGGCAACTCCCCCGACAAAGAGGGCCATCCAGCCGTTGTCGGACCCGGAGAACCGGCCCGGCGAAGACTTGAGGTCCCCGCGGGTCGGAGCGGCTCCGTTGAAGAGCATGTCGTACTGCTCACCGGGGTCCCACCGAAGGTCATAGATTGCCGGGGTCTTCATGAAGAGGTCCGGCCCGAGCCAAGTATCCTTGGCTGTCCACAGCGCCTTGAAATTCTTCACGCGAACCCCGCCAAATGACTGGTCGTTAAAGTAAATGAAAGCTTCGCGCTTTCCCGGACCCTTTCCGAGCAGCGAATCGCTGAGATCTATCCCGTCGAAAATGATGGGCTGGCCTTCGTTATCTTTCCACTCTTTGGGGGGCGGCTCCAGGCCGACGATCCGGGCCAGAGTGGGCCACCAGTCCATGTGTGAAAACATTTCCGTATTCACCGAACCGGCTTTGACTTTGCCAGGCCACCATGCGATTGCCGGCACTCGGAATCCGCCCTCGAACGATGACCCCTTCATCCCGCGGAACGGAGTATAGCCGGCATCGGGCCAAGCATCGATCCAAGCGCCGTTGTCCGTAGTCCATATGACAATGGTATTTTCAGCGATCCCCAGGGCACGGATCGCCTCAACGACCTGGCCGGAGTTGTCGTCGAGTTCCATGAGCGCGTCCAGATATATGCCGCCGCCCGGCGACTTGCCTTTCCAGCGCGGGGAGGGGTTGTTGGGGTTGTGGACCTTCTCGAAGTTCAAATAGACGAAAAACGGCTTATCGTCTTTGGCATGCTGCTTGATCCACTCGATGGCCTTGGCCCGCATTTCGTCGTCGACGGTGGCCAGATCGTCATAGCCGAACTTTTTCTTTGCAATTTTGGGCGGTTCTCCCGCCTTTCCTTCCCACATGGCGAGGTTCGCCTGACTCCACTCAGCCATGAACCGTTGATCATTCGAAGGAAAGTTCGGATGTAGTGGCAAGTAGTCGTAGGCATAGACCCCCGCGTAGTACGGGAGCATGTAATACATCTCATCGAATCCGTTTGCAGTGGGGAAATTTTCTGGCCGGTCGCCCAGGTGCCATTTGCCGAGCTGCACAGTGGTGTACCCGGCTTGCTTAAGGTACTGGGCAATTGTGGGAGTCTTTTTAGTCAGGCCGTTTGGGTCTCCCGGGACGAGGACGGACGAAAGAGAAGTGCGGATGGGGATACGGCCCGTCATAAACGAAGCCCTGCCCGCTGTGCAACTGGACTGACCGTAATAGTTGACGAAGCGCATACCTTCGGCCGCGAGACGATCCAGATTGGGAGTCGGCGCCCCGCGCATGACACCCCCGCCGTACGCGCCCAAGTCACCCCAGCCCACATCGTCGGTCATGATCATGACAATGTTCGGCTTCTTGACTGCGGCCGAGGCCGGCTGAGCCTTCTTTTCTTGAGCGGGCGCCACGGAAGAACCGAGAGTGAACACTCCCACAAACAACAGAACCAATAATCCAATTTTGCGCAACTCCACCACCGTCCTCCTTTCCGAGGTCCTAATTTGACTCACTAGCGCCAATTCTTTCCTAACTTGCTCCCCAATCTCAAGGAAATTATTTTCTGACTATCATTTCCTCCTTTTTCCAATCAACCATGCGGTGATCACGGACAGCCGCCCTCAGAACTCTTCTTTGGTGGCCTCTTCCACTGATCATGGAACTGTCACAATGAAGGGGGCGCCCCTGAAGGGGCGCCCGTGGTGTTGACGGTTCGACTATTGCCCTCGCTGATTCCGGAGCGCCTCCTCTATTTTTTTCTTTATGGCGTCAAGATTGAAAGTCGCCGGATCCTGCATCGGTGGATACTCCAGGGCAGTCTTCGCTAGTTTTCCCACATATTCCTGAACCATCACGAAGCGCCAGAACTCGCGCGCAAAGAAGTCGTTCATGTAACCGCCACCAAGGTCGTTCAAGCTCTGGCCGCCAGTTGACGGCGTCCGCTCGAACGGATCCTGACGGATGTTCACAATGCTGGGCATGTCGGTCGTCACTTTCGGCCCAGGCCAGCCCTGTGGCTGCTGGAAGAACTGGAACTTGAAATCATCGACACGAATGGCGCCCAGGTGGGGGCCGCCGAAGTAGAAGATCTCATGACGAGCCGACGGCCCTTTGCCAAGCAAGAGGTCCATCTGGTTGTACCCGTCGAGGTGGTTCTTGTACGTGCGGTCACCGAGCTTCGCCCCTTTGAGGAGTTGGTCTTTTATATTGGTGTTGCCGGCCGCGGCCACGAGCGTGGGGAACCAGTCGAGTCCGGAGAAGATGCCGTTCTCCACCGTGCCCGGTTTGACCTTGCCCGGCCAGCGGATGATTGCAGGCGCGCGGAAGCCGCCTTCAAAGACGGTGCCTTTGGTGGCCTTGAACGGCGTCATTCCACCGTCCGGCCAGGTGAACACCTCTGCCCCGTTGTCGGTGGTGAATACTACGATGGTGTTGTCGGTCTCACCGATGTCTGCCAGGTGCTTCAGGAGGGCGCCGATACTATCGTCCAACTGGGCCATTCCTGCCTCTTCCAACCCGTAGTTGCTCTTGGGATTCATGAGCGCCTGGTACTTCGGTGAGAGGTACGTAAAGACATGCATACGCGTCGTGTTGTGCCAGATGAAGAAAGGCTTTCCTTCTTTCTTGGCCTTGTCCATGAAGCCCTTGGTGGTCTCGACCAGCACCTCATCGAAGGTCTCCATGTTGTACTTGGCCTTACGGCCCTCCTGCCAGTTCTGGCGGCCGGCCATGTTGGGGAAGGGAGCCAACGGTCCCTCATCCACGATTTTCTGCTTTCCGACCTTACCCCAGCGGGGCATCTCGGTGGGGTCATCCACGTCAGTGGCCCAACAATGCACGAGATTACGCGGCCCGTACTTGTCCACCCAGTCCTGGGGATAGTCGAACCAGTACGGGTCCGACATGGCGTCGAGGTGGTACAGATAGCCGAAGAACTCGTCGAAGCCGTGCACGGTCGGTAGAAACTTGTTCAGGTCGCCAAGGTGGTTCTTGCCGAACTGCCCCGTAACGTAGCCTTGGCCCTTAAGGGCGGTGGCGAGTGTGCACGCCTGGGCCGGCAGTCCCACGTCTGCCCCGGCCTGACCCACGGTCGTCAAACCGGTCCGGATCGGCAGTTCTCCGGTAATGAAGTTCGCGCGGCCCGCGGTGCAGCTTGCCTCCGCGTAGTAGTCGGTGAACATCATGCCTTGGGACGCAAGCTTGTCGAGATTCGGGGTCTTGCCCGACATCATGCCCCGGTGGTATGCCCCTACGTTGAACCAACCGATGTCATCACCCATAATGAACAAAATGTTGGGTTTCTTCGTCTCCGCCGCCTTGGGTTGCTGGGCAAAGACAGCGCTCACGAATATGATCGTCAGCACGGCTGTCAGCAGCAGAATCCACGTCCTGTTCCTCAGTGTGTTCATAAACATCCTCCCTGCAAAAAAAGTTGTGTCCATTCCTTATCGCCACAATTCCGACTGTCTCAATTTCTTTGCTCGGTTAGTAGTGGTCCCCCTTTCTTTCGCATTATTCCACTAGTCCGTCTTGCCTGTTAAGCGCTATGGCTCGAACGAGAAGAGTCGCTTCCAGTCGTTCTTCATGCTGATGACGACCCAGCCCTGCTTCTTTGCCCTGTCGTGCAGCACGAGTAGGGCAAGCCGCGCGCCGTGAACCTCAAATCACCGGACGGCTGCCTTCATTTGGACGAGCCGAACAACTCTACGGTCGCGAACGGTTCAGCCGACCACGGCCGGAAGCGATTGAGTGTAAATTTCGTCTTCTGTCCGGGTTGGACGTCCACGAGGACGTAGTTGTACTCTTCCTTCGGGGCTTCACCCTTCCAATAGAGATCCGGCGGGTAGTCCGCGGGAACCTTGATGTGCGTTCGGCCGGGAAGAATCGGGTCCTGTTCCGCGCCGCCGCCGCCCAGCAGCAGATATTTCACGCCGTCCACCTCGTAAAGCTCGGTCGTGTGCACGTGCCCGTTGAACACGACGATCTCCAAGTCCTTCGCGTACGAGGCAAGAACCTTGTGGGGATTCTGAGCTTCAGGGATGGCGCCCATGCCGGAGCGGCAAAAGGCCGGGTTGTGGAAGGTGACAAAGACCTTTCGGGTGCCCGCAGACTTGGCCTCATCCAGCCACTGCCGCAACTGCTTCATCTGTTCTTCGTACGAGGGCCGGGTGGCATCCCACGCCGAGGGTGAGCGATAGTCGTACTCCCCGGTCCACAGGTAGATGAAGCGCGCACCGTTGTAATCAAACTTGTAGACGAGCCGGTCGGCCGAAAGGCCGAGCTTCTTCAGGTATGGAACTGCGCTCAGCACGCCTTCGATCTTGGGATCCCCCCACACCTCATGATTGCCGACGGTCGGGAACCAACGTCCGTCGAGACCAGCCGCGCGCAGTGAGGCGTCAGGGGCGGGCAACTGGCTCAACAGAGTCTGGTCCACCCGCTTCCAGTAGGGGCTGTCGAAAACCGTGCGGCCTTGACTTCCCCACCAGACAATGTCCCCGCTGCTGAGCACGAACTTGGCCCGGCCACTCTGGACCGCCTTCACGAGCTCGCGGGCAACCCAGCCGCCGCCAATCAGTCGGAAGATCGTCCGGCGCACTCCGGGAAGCAGTTTCACGTCTTCGACGGACGCCTCGGTGGCCCAGCCCTTGTCCACCGTCACTGTCATGACTTCGCTGTGGGTCATGAACGGCATGACGATCTGCACCAGCTCACCGGTTGCCGGGTCGTAGGTGAGCTTGACATCCTTCCTGACGACCTCTTCCGCGATTTTCTCCGGAAGTACCAGGTTGAACATTTCGACCATCAGCTTGGTAGCCTCTTCATTTTGATCCGACTTGCTCGGGAGGTACATCATCGTTCGTGAGTCACCGTAAGCAGCGAACGAAAACCCGGAATCAGTAGAGTTCCGCACCTGCTGCGCGAATGCCGTGGCTAGTTGAAGAGCCAGCATCGCAGCGAATGCGAGCAAGATAGTCTTGATCTTCATTTCGTACCTCATCTTCGGGCCTCCAGATTGTTTTCCTGTTACACAACTCAAGTGTCCTAATACTTGGCGCGGTCCATAGTGTATGGGGCGAATTTTTCGAGTATTCGCATCGCCTCATTATGACTGGCTGAGACAGCCCACATCCGTGGGCCGTCTCCACGCTCCGTCCTCCGAGCAGAAGGGCGGCCCGTTTTCGAGCCGCCCACCGTCGTTATCAATCCTAAGCTGGCGATCGACTATTGGGACGGGTGGCCCTGCCCCTTCTTGAGCTGTTCCATGACCTGGTCCAGGTTGTAGCTCGCCGGATCCTGCATCGGCGGGTACTTCTGGTAGGTCTCGAGCTCCTTGAGCCACAGCGCCTGGCCGATGGGCAGCAGGTTCCAGTCGTATATCCAAGCCGTGACCGGCCCGGCGAGCGCTCCGCTGAACCAGAAACTCGCTTTTTTCTCCTCGCCCCCCCCCATCGACGTCTCGAATGGATCGCGCTTGAGGTTTACCACGCCGGCTGCGAACTGGGTCTGGACTCCCGGAACGTTGAAGCCCGTCGCGGTTTCGGGCGCGATCGCGAAATACATCTTCCAATTCTTGTAGCGCACCGCCGACGGATGCGAGCTGGAATAGTAGAAGAAGGTGTCGCGCGCGGACTTTGCCGACTTGCCCGTCAGGTAGTCAATCTGATTAACACCGTCCAGCGTCGTCTTGACGATGCCTTTATAGGCCCCTTTTTCGATCTGCGCCTTTAACTCATTGGCTTTAGGACCACCAGCGATCTCAACGAACGTGGGAAGCCAGTCCAGGGACGCGAAGATCCCGTCCAAGACCGTGCCCCGCTTAATGTGACCCGGCCAGCGCATGACGCACGGAGCGCGCATGCCGCCTTCCCAGGTGTTCATCTTGGAGCCCTTGAAGGGCGTGGTGCCGCCGTCGGGGAAGGTGAAGGTCTCGGCGCCGTTGTCGGTCGTGAAGACGACGATGGTATTGTCGAGCTGGCCCATGTCCTCGAGCTTCTTGAGCACGTAGCCGATGTTGTCGTCCATCTGCTTCATGCCGGCTTCATTCACACCCCAATCCTTGCCGCCAGGCTCAGCCACCATCGCCATGTACTTGTCCGACAGTACGGTCGTGACGTGCATGCGCGCCGGGTTGTACCAGACGAAGAAGGGCTTGTTGGTCTTCTTGGGGTCGTTGCGATCGAGGAAGTCGATCACCTTGGCCGAGATCTCCTCGTCCACCGTCTTCGAACGCTCGAGTGTCAGCGGGCCCTCGTCCTTGCATGTCTGGTTCTTCGCCGTGCCGTCCGAGGACTTGCACCAGAGGCACGGCCGCGGGGGCGTCAGGCACACGCCGTCTTTAGGGTCAATTGCGCCCGCGACCTCCGGGATTCCCGGTATGGGCGTGTTCTTGCAAGGCGGACAAATGGCCTGCTCAGTGGGGGTCTTGTTGATATCGGGGAAGCTCACCCCCTGCATGGCGTCCAGGTGGTACAGGTAGCCCCAGTATTCCTGGAAGCCGTGGGCGGTCGGCAGGGAATCCGCATGGTCGCCCAGGTGGTTTTTGCCGAACTCGCCAGTGGTGTAGCCGAGATCCAGCAGGAACTTGGCGAGCGCCGGGGTGCCGGGCCGAAGATAGGACGGGCTGCCCGGGAGCTGCGGCGGGATCATGCCCGTGCGCAGCGGATTCATGCCCGTGAAGAAGGCGTTGCGCCCGGCGGTGCAACTCTGCTCAGCGTAATAGGTCATGAAGATCGCACCCTCGTTCCCGATCCGGTCTATGTTCGGAGTCTCACCGACCATCAACCCGCGATGGTAGATGCCCGGCTGCATCCAGCCGATGTCGTCTCCCATGATAAACAGAATGTTTGGCTTCTTGTCTTGGGCAAATGTTGGGCCCGCCATCAAAGCCAGAACAAGACAAATTGCGGCAAAGGCCGACAGGATTGGCCCTTTTCTTAGTACCATTAATCTTCCCCCTTCGTTTAGTAAGTTTGCTCAAGAACATGGTCGTGATACCAATTTCCTAGGGACCTGAACATTCGACCAGTTCTTTGTTCTTGTACTTTTTTTTCCTCACTCACCCCCTTCCTGTAGAATTCACGCTTATCAAGTATTCGATCGAGTCACTTCTCTGGCTCGTCTTGAGGCGCACCCTTGAGGGCTTCCAGGCGCACCTTCATGCGAATCTTGTACTGGTCCGGCATGCCTGCCACGGCCAGTCCCTTGTTGTACACTCCTTCGGCCTCGGCCTTTTTCCCCTGTTTCTCATAGATCCCACCCAAGAGCACGTAGGCATCAGCATTGGCCGGGTATCTTGTAATGAGGCCGTCCAGTGTGCTGGCAGCTCCCGGGAGGTCTCCCTTCTGTTGTTGATAAAAGGCCAGCGTAACGGCATACCTGGGCATGTCAGGCCGCATTGCTGCGGCATTGCTGCATAAATCCACAGCCTCGTCTATCCGATCCTTGGAGAGGATGACGGAAAGGTTGTACGCTGCCTGAGCCATTTGAGAATCGGCCTTGAGGGCTGCTCTCAGGTGCTTCTCCGCGGTGACAATATCATTCTCCTCGGCCTTGAGCAGGCCCATGTTAAAATTCGCGGCAGCGTTATCAGGGGCTACTTTCAATGCCTTCTGCAAAGCGTCATTGGCCTTTTGGTTCTCTCCCATACGAGCATACGCCATCGCTGCGTTGACCATAGAGAGTACGCCACGGGGCTCCATCTTGAGCGCCGTGTCATAAGAAGCAACGGCCTGCTTGAAATCACCGCGGTCGAGGTAGTAGTTGCCCAGGTTGTAGTGGGAGTCCCACTGGTCCGGCCGCGACAGGATTGAAGCCAGATACTCCTTGCTTGCGGCCTCGACCCTTTTCTTGTCCGCATCCGTCAGCGGGAGGTTTTGGTAACCGGCAAGCGACGCCGCAGCGCGCACTCGAACAAGACGGTACTCATCGCCGGTAGCCTCAACGAGCGCTAGAACAGATTCTTCGGTAGAAACGTTTTGCAGGGCCTGAGCAGCTGCAGAGCGCATAAGGGGCGAGGGGTCCTTGATCGCCTTGAGCAGCGCCGGTACCGCTCGCGGGTCCCCGGAAGCCGGTACAAGGCGGATAAGAGACGTGGCAAAGACCTCGTCCCGATCTTTGCTTGTCACGTAGTCGAGCATGTCCGGCAGCTTGGTCCAGTCACGTTTGCGTGCAGCATCGATCAGTCCTGCCCGGTGAAGTACTGCAGTCTGATAATCTCGTTTGCGCCACTTGCGGACCCATTCATCAGCCCATTCAGTGGTCTGGTCGTTGTGGCAAAGGTTGCAAGCGTTAGGGGACTTGAAGGCCGCGGTTGCCGCCGGGGTCGGTGGAAGCATCGAATGGTCGCTCCTGCGCATCCGAGCGAATTCCGTCATCGGCATATGGCAAGAGATGCATTTGTTGCCAGGACTGTCGGCTTTGTGGTGCGTGTGCTCAGTCGGGTTGCCGACCTTGTCTTGATGGCACGGCATACAGGCCTGGTTGGCTTTTTCTTCGGCCTTGAACTTGTACCGGCCGCTCGAAGTATGGCAGTGGAAGCAGTCGAGCTTGCCTGATTTCACGCAAGGGCTCACAAGCCAGGAGGTGTAAGTGTAGTTCTCTCCAAGGTCACGGCCATCGGGGTAATAATCGGGGCTTTCGAGCGTTACAAGACCGAAATGGTCGAAGAATCTGTCACCGGGTCGGAAGGTCTCCGTGAGCACGGTCGCTTTGGCATGGCAGCTCGAACACGTCGCATTGTTCTGTTCCTTGGAGAAGTCCCGACCGCCTCGAGTAATCTTCAGGTCCTTGGGAACGATCCCTTTCGGCGCGGCTTCGCACACGCGAATATGTTCATCCGCGGGACCGTGGCAGGTTTCACAATTAATGCCCGGCTCCCGCCAGACCGTGTGGTATGTGTCCGTTTTCAGATCATAGTTTGTGGAGACCTGGCTCACGTGACAGCCGTAGCAGGCCGTGTTGAAGGTGTACTGCCAGTCCTTCCAGTTTATCGGTTCATCCGTCTGACCCGGAAAGTGACGCACCCCGCTCGCAGCCATGTCGAGCCATTCCTTCTTGTTCACGTCGTATGCCACGGGAAGGGTCTGGAGGCGACCTCGATCCAGAGTAGTGAGGAAGTAGTAAACGTTCTTGCCCCCCATTGCATGGTCTATCCGGAATTTCTTTTCGCCTCCGGGGCCTCGTTCAATGACCCACCCCGCGTCGTCGCCGAATTCGGCGCGATATTGACGGTCTCCTATGACGATATCTTGCTCTTGGGGTGTGAGCCGGTTCTTGGCGAGTTCAGCGGTATATGGCTGCATTGCCAGCCCGTGATGAGAAGGAGCCCACAATTGGTAGAATTTCTCGTGGCATTTTCGGCAACTGACCGACCCCGTGTAGCCATCCGGGGTCGTAGCCTGGGGGGAGGAGGAGCCGGCATTTGCTATGGTGTGGTGTTGCGCCTGCCAGACGCCCACAGTAGCGAGGAGGATGACACCAAAAACAATTCCGATGTACCAATTCTGCATAAACCCCTCCCTGAACCAACAACAATTAGTATTTTGGATAGGTTAACAGATTCGGCATCCAGAGGCAAGTCATACCACTTCGCCAAAAAAGGATATAATATTGCCGAAAGGTGTCCTTGCGAGGGCGATAAGCCCGAAGCAATCTCATTTTCGGTGGGACCGGCATCTTGCCGGTCATTCTAGAAGACAGGCTGCAAGCCTGTCCCACCAATGGAGATTGCTTCGGGCTACGCGCTCGCAATTGCAGATGTTAGATAATTCGTACCGGGTATCGCCTCCCGATCATCCGATTTGCAGTTCAAAATACGCTTCAGAAGCCCTCCAAGACGTTTATGCGACTATCAGGCGAGGTCGAAGCGGTCAAGGTTCATCACCTTGTTCCACACCGCTACAAAGTCGTGCAGGAACTTCTCCTGAGAATCCTCACATCCGTAGACTTCCGCCAAGGCCCGGAGCTGGGAGTTCGAACCGAAGATGAGGTCGACACGGGTGCCTGTCCACTTGAGTTCGCCCGTTGCGCGATCACGACCCTCGAACATGTTTTCGTCTTCCGAGGTTGCCTTCCACGCCGTGCTCATGTCGAGCAGATTCACGAAGAAGTCATTAGTTAGTGTCTCTGGCCGCTTGGTGAAGACGCCGTGCCGGGTCTGTCCGAAGTTGGCATTCAAGACGCGCATACCGCCAACGAGAACGGTCATCTCAGGAGCGGTCAGCGTCAGCAGTTGCGCACGATCAACCAGCAGTTCCTCTGCCGATACGGCGTACTTGGTTTTGAGGTAGTTACGGAACCCGTCTGCAGCCGGTTCGAGCACGGCGAATGACTCCACGTCGGTTTGCTCCTGCGACGCATCCGTGCGTCCCGGTGTGAAGGGAACGGTCAGGTTGTGACCGGCATTCCGGGCAGCTTGCTCGACCCCTGCGCATCCACCCAGGACAATCAAGTCGGCGAGCGACACCTTCTTCCCTCCTGACTGCGCGCTGTTGAACTCCTTTTGGATTCCCTCAAGGGTCTGCAGCACAGTCGTCAGTTGGGCAGGCTGGTTGACTTTCCAATCCTTTTGGGGTGCAAGACGAATACGCGCCCCGTTCGCACCGCCGCGCTTGTCGGAACCACGGAACGTGGATGCCGACGCCCAGGCGGTCGAGACCAGTTCCGAGATCGACCGGCCCGAGGCAAGGATCTTGACCTTGAGGTTTGCGATGTCCTGCGCGTTGATCAGCTCATGATCGACTGCGGGCACCGGGTCTTGCCAGATGAGTTCTTCTGCCGGAACCTCCGGGCCGAGATAACGTGGCCGCGGGCCCATGTCGCGGTGCGTCAGCTTGAACCACGCGCGGGCGAACGCGTCTGCCAACTGGTCCGGGTTCCCGTAGAAGCGCCTTGAAATCTTTTCGTAGACAGGGTCGAACCTCAAGGCAAGGTCCGTGGTCAGCATGGATGGCGCGTGACGCTTTGACGGGTCGTGCGCATCCGGCACGGTATCGGCACCTGCGCCATTCTTCGGCTTCCACTGGTGCGCACCGGCCGGGCTCTTCGTCAGTTCCCATTCGTAGCCGAATAGGTTCTGGAAGAAGTTGTTGCTCCACTTCGTGGGCATGGTGGTCCAGATGACTTCCAGGCCGCTGGTGATCGTGTCGCCGCCTTTGCCCGTGCCGAAGCTGCTCTTCCAGCCAAGGCCCTGCTCCTCGATGCCGGCGGCCTCGGGCTCAGGCCCAACATGTTTCGCATCACCGGCGCCGTGGGTCTTGCCGAACGCGTGGCCGCCCGCGATGAGGGCCACCGTCTCCTCGTCGTTCATCGCCATGCGAGCGAAGATCTCACGGATATCCTTGGCCGCCATGAAGGGATCCGGGTTGCCGTCCGGCCCTTCCGGGTTGACGTAGATCAGGCCCATCTGCACGGCCGCCAGGGGGTTTTCCAGATCCCGGTCGCCGGTGTAACGGCTTCCGGGCTTGTCGCTCGTAGCCAGCCATTCTTTTTCGGCACCCCAGTAGGTTTCATCCGGCTCCCAGACATCCTCGCGCCCGCCGCCGAAGCCGAAGGTCTTGAAACCCATCGACTCAAGCGCGCAATTGCCGGCGAGGATCATGAGGTCGGCCCATGAGATCTTGCGGCCGTATTTCTGCTTGATCGGCCAGAGCAGCCGGCGAGCCTTGTCGAGGTTCGCGTTGTCGGGCCAGCTGTTGAGGGGCGCAAAGCGTTGGGTGCCGGATCCCGCGCCCCCGCTGCCGTCGCCGATGCGGTAGGTACCCGCGCTGTGCCACGCCATCCGAATGAACAACGGCCCGTAGTGACCGAAATCGGCCGGCCACCAGTCCTGCGAGTCGGTCATCAGCGCATAGAGGTCCTTCTTCAGGGCCTCCAGGTCGAGTTTCTTGAATTCCTCAGCGTAGTTGAACTCCTCGCCCATCGGATTGCTCATGTGAGAGTTCTGATGAAGAATCTTGAGGTTCAACTGGTTCGGCCACCAGTCCCGGTTCAACGTGCCTCTGCCGGTTGCTCGTTTGTTTGCTCCGCCCGTTACCGGGCACCCGCTATCTTCATTCATAAAGTTTGCTCCTTTCGTTGTCTGAAAGAAAGTCAGCATCGTCACAGTGCCAGCATGAATTGAACGAGGTCCTTCTTTTCCTGTGGCGTCAAGTTGAGCTGTTGAATAATGTTGAAAAATTCAACGGTGTCCTCCAGAGTCAGCAGTCTGCCATCATGGAGATACGGAGGCGTATCTTTGATGCCCCTGAGAGGAAAGGTTTTGATCGGCCCGTCCGCGGAAGCCAGCCTTCCATTTATCATTCGAGGCTTATAGAAGCGTTCGGCTTTCAGGTTGTGCATCAGATTGTCGGTGTAATAAGGCGCCGGGTGGCACACGGCACATTTCGCCTTGCCAAAAAATACTTCCTGTCCGCGCATTTCCGATTCAGTCGCCTTCTTCGCGTCCAGCTTACCGTAAATGTCCAGCTTCGGGGCTGGAGGAAAGTCCAAAATGTTCTGCATCTCAGCCATGAAGTGGACCTGGCTGCCTCGTTCCAGAATGTTTACGCCCTTCTTGGTGGCAATAACCGGGTCCCCGTCGAAATAAGCCGCGCGCTGCTCGAATTCTGTGAAATCCTCTACGCTCTTCATCGCTCGTTGCGAACCGAATAGGCGCTGGATATTGACTCCGCGCAATGCCGGTGTATCCAGTCTGTGACGAAGTTCCTGCGGACGAATATCTCCCACCAGATGCGTACCTGCATTAGTGTTCCCGTTTGCATGGCAGTCAAAACATGTCACGCCTCTGCTGGCCTTTTCAGACCGGCGATCATCTGTCTGGTTGAACTGCTGTTGCGGAAACGGCGTCACCAGAAGCCTTAAACCCTCCAATTGCTTGGGGTTCAGAATGCCGTTAAACAACTCGAAGTAGTTCTCAATAGTGACGAGCTTGCCCTGAGACACGTCGCCCAGGTCCGCACGAGTAGTCAAGAAGATGGCTGCCGGAGTCTCGGGCAAAAAATGGGCGGGAATGTCGAAGTCCAGGTCAAAACGGGTAAGGTCCCTGGCCTCTTGTTTCTTGATTTCATCAATATGGGTCTTGGGAAACAACATTCCGCCTTCAGGATGGTTCGGGTGCGGTAGAGGAAAGAAGCCGTCAGGGAAGACATTCTTTTCCTTAATTTCTTCGGGAGTCATGGTGGCCAATTTCTCCCATGTCATGCCTTGCGGAAGCTTGACCCTCACACCTTCCTGAATCGGCTTGCCTCTGAACATGGTCACGCCTTTTGCCGGGCGCTCGCTCAAGTCGTACCTGCTGTTGAGCAGGTCCATTTGGCGTTTCATAATGGCAGGCTTTTCCGTCTTCATTCTTGCCATTTTGGCATCAAGCGGCTCGGTCATTACCACCGGCGAATAGCTGCTGGCCTTTTTTGGTTCCTGCCCACAGAGCAGCCCCGCGGCGAGCACCACAGAACATGCGGCCAGCAAAGTTGCCAACAACAATTTCGTCGAACTGCGTTTCATTGATTGTACCCTCCCATTTTTGGCCTAAAAATTGGCTAGTTGCGACGCGTGCTTTGGAACGGACGCGTCCGGGTTAATTAAGAATTGATGCCATGTCCAAATTATTACTAACTGGCGCCAAATTAACAACCCCCTCCTTGTTGGCTCGGAGGCAGGTATTCATGCCATCTTGCCTGTCTTAAGGGTTCATTCCCGGATCAGGGTCCCACGGTTTGTGCTGCGACGGTAAAATTCCCGGTCTTTTCATCATGTCCTTGGCCGTGGCTCGGACGAGCCCAGGTCCGCTCACCGCTTTGCTTGTTGGACAACGATCAAGGGCGGCCTTTCTTTCGATTCGTGCATTTTAGGCAAGCCGCCCTGACCTCCACGTGAACAGACTTCATGGTTCCCCAGGATTGAACCTCCTTGGGGATTCGTAACTCGTCGGCATCCGCAAACGAGAAATCGCGAATTATTCCGCATTCGATGCATAGAAAATGATGGTGTGGCGCCATGTGAGCGTCAAAACGCGACCGGTCACATAACGCGTACACTCTCGATACAACCCCGAGCTTTTCCAGGGTCGTGAGCGTTCTGTATACCGTGTCCAGAGAAATGACCGGGATTCTTCGGCGCACCCGAGTGTAGATGGTTTCTGCGTCGGGATGCTCCTCTGTTGCCGCAACCTCTTTGTAGATCTCCATCCGCTGATGGGTCATTCTGATACCCGCGGATCGGCAGGCC
This sequence comes from Desulfomonile tiedjei, assembly GCA_016212925.1. Classification (NCBI taxonomy): domain Bacteria; kingdom Pseudomonadati; phylum Thermodesulfobacteriota; class Desulfomonilia; order Desulfomonilales; family Desulfomonilaceae; genus Desulfomonile; species Desulfomonile tiedjei. The sequence goes on along the minus strand of JACRDF010000048.1, from coordinate 252,639 downwards.
TCGGCAAAGGCAGCGATCCTGCGCTCTACTTCTTCGGGACTTACGGCCATTGTATCAATTCCTGGCTGGCAACAATTAGTACCTGATAGGATAGTGCCAATTTCGACGTGGTGTCAATTCCTTTTTCGGACGCCGCCGATCAGCGCCCAAGGGAACCCCTCACGGAATCCCTTAACCGTGGAAGCGGTTTAGGTTATACTGGAATTGTTTTGACCTGGCCGGAAAGGAGGCTGCCGATGACAAGCGTGAAGCTACATGTCAAAGAAATCCTGCATGACATCCGGGAAGGGCTGGGTGATGTTCCCATAATGGAAAAATACCAGATCACGCCCGGCCAGTACATGAGCGTTCTAGAGCAACTCAGGGACATAGAAATCGCGAGGCAACGACATGCGCTAATGACGAAGACGGCCTCGCACGACCTTCCGCACCTGCGTGCACTCCCGCGGTGCTACATATTTCGCGATGTGACGGTCTTCGACGCGAAATCACCCGGCAAGGAAGGCAAAGTAAACGACGTCACGGAAAGTGGCATCCAGGTGACAGGAATTATGGCCGAGATAGGGGAAGTGAGGACCTTCACCGTCGTGTCGGATCATGCCGGGGGCCGCACCAAAGCCACTTTCGATGCGGTTTGCCGCTGGATCAAAACTGAAGATGACTTCGGGGAATATGTAGCCGGATATGAAATTACAAAGATCTCAAATGATTCGTTGCTCCGGTTAAAGAGATTGATACAGGAACTCACCCTTTGCGATTGAGCCGGAACAACGGACTAGGTAATAGTAGCTTTTAAGGCCCTAACTAAACGGATCTTTCCCACGCTTGATCGAATGATCACATTAATTAACACGATGCATCGGAATCTATTCTTGTGTTCGGTGGCCGGAAATTATTGTTGATTCTCCATGGTAAGAAAGGAGTGCCAAATGAGCGCGAGGAGAGTTGCCATAGCGAAGACAAATGATGTTCGCGAAGGAGAAATGAAGTCGTTCGATGTCGGGGAAGACAAAATATTGATAAGCAAAATAGATGGTGAATTCTATGCCATTGGAGCGGTGTGCCCTCATTACGGTGCAGATCTGGCCGATGGTGTGCTGAGTGGAGAAAGGGTAGTCTGCCCGTGGCACCATGCGGCTTACAATGCCAAGACCGGTGATTTGGAAGAGCCGCCCTCCCTGGATGCTGTTCCCAGATACGACCTTGAGATCGAAGGAGATGATCTCGTCCTGCTGCTACCGGAAGAAATGGTCCAGAGTCGCAAGCCGGACATGGTCAAGGGTGACCCGCAAGGCGACAACAGGACTTTCGTCATAATCGGCGCGGGTTCAGCCGGCAATGCCGCGGCTCAGACCCTGCGCGAAGACGGGTTCAAGGGCCGCGTGGTCATGATAACCCGTGAGAATCGCCTTCCGTACGATCGCCCCCAATTGAGTAAAGAATATCTTGAGGGCAAGTCGGACGAAGACGCGCTACCACTGCGTTCAAAGGGTTTTTACGCAAAATATGACATCGAGGTCATGCTCGAAACGGAAGTGACGGCAGTTGATTTGGCAAACAAGACCCTATTTCTTGCCCCCGGGGACAAACTGCAATACGATTCCTTACTTCTGGCCCCTGGAGCTGTCCCAAGAAGATTGGATGTGCCCGGCGCGGATTTAATCAATGTTTTCACGCTGAGGAGTTTCGAGGATTCCACGGCAATAGTACAAGCCGCCGAACACGCTTCCAAAGCGGTCATTATCGGTGGAGGCTTTATCGGGATCGAAACCGCTTACAGCCTCAGCCAACGTAACCTTTCGGTCACCGTGGTCACCGGGGAATCCGTGCCATTCGAAGGGATTTTCGGCAAGGAAATCGGACAAATGTTCCAGAAAATGCACGAAGAAAACCGCGTCGAATTCAAACTAAACTCACGGGTGGCCAAGATCGAAGGCGACAAGACAGTGGAAGCGGTTGTGCTCGAGGGCGGTGAGCGCATCCAGGCGGACCTGGTTGTGGTGGGCATCGGGGTCAAACCGGCCACGGAGTTTCTGCGGGGAATAGACCTACTGTCCGACGGCAGCCTGAAGGTCGATGAGTATTTCCGAGCCGGCGCAGACGTTTACGCTGCGGGAGACGTTGCAACATTTCCCGAGCACTATTCAGGGCGGGAACTGCGCATCGAACACTGGCGCACCGCCCAACAACAAGGACGTATTGCCGCTCACAACATGGCGGGCAAGAAGGTCCCTTACAGGAGTATTCCTTTCTTTTGGACCACTCAAGGCGACCTATACTTCCGCTACGTGGGGCATGCGACGCAATGGGACGACATTATTGTTCACGGCGATGTTTCTTCGAGGGTCTTCATCGCGTTTTATGTGAGTAACAACCGCGTGGTCGCAGCGGCCGGAAACAACCATGAAAAGGAAATGGCAGCTATTGAAGAATTGATGCGCCTGGGCAAAATGCCTAGCGCCGAAGAGCTGCGAAACCATTCCGTTGACCTGGTGGCTCTGTTGAAGAAGTAGGATGAATGTGCCACCAGACCAACTCGCCTTCCAAAGGATGATCAGGCGGGCATCCCGCAGGACGCGGAACCTCCACCGCATTATAGTAGGGGCAGTTCGTGAACCGCCCGAAATCAGGGCGCTTCTCGGAGGCTGTCTCAAAAGTCGAACGTTGTATGGAATCGCGGCACGATTGTAATTGCCTGCACGCGCAGTAGGGAACGGACCTCGTGGCGTACTGCCTGTCGGCGCAGAAAGCCAGTGTAGGGGCGGGGTTTATCCCCGCCCCTACAGGCCATCGTGCCACCATTGGAGGCCGTAGGGTACTTTTGAGACGGCCTCCGAGAAGCGCCCCTACATAAGTAATCCTCGTGGTCATGAATTTTGAGAGAGTCTCTCCCTGCCGGCGTCTGTTATAACGGTTGTCAAAATTTTTGTCTTTTTTCATCCGGCTCTGGAAGAGTAGGGATGGTCGCTTGGGTGCCACTGCTGGCTTGTCCAGCAGTGCGACTCCATTCGGAAAAGACTTCTGAGAATCACTATGAGTTATTTGGGGCACAGCACCCTAGTTGTCCATATCATCTTCGCCTTCCCGCTCAATTCCGAACCTCTTCATGTACCGGTACAAAGAGTCGCGGGATATGCCGAGAAGCGACGCTGCCTTTTTCTTGCTTCCCCCGGTCCGACGCAAACCTTCAACGCAAAGCCACTGTATTACTTCATCGGTCATATCGTGGAGTGTCCGGTTGGATTGGAATCGCAAATGATACGACCAATCGGAGGAATTGGCACCCGCTGCCGGTAACGAAATGGTAAGATATTCGCCATCCGACAGCATAAGGGCTCGTTCCACGACGTTTCGTAATTCCCTGACATTTCCCGGCCAGGTGTACTGAGTCAGGGAGCGCATGGAGCCAAGATCTATGGTGGGGACATGCGTGAGCTGCATTTCCTCCGCGAGTTTCGACATAATTTCATCGACCAGCAAGGGGATGTCTTGGACTCTCTCGCGAAGAGGCGGCACCGATATTGTGAAAACGTTCAGACGATAGAACAGTGGTGAAAGGAACCGGCCTTCCGCGACCTCTTGTTCCAGGTCGCGATGAGTTGCTGCGATAAGTCTTGCGTTAACGTGAACGTTCTTTTCTCCACCAACCCGGAGGAAAGATCGCGTGTCCAGAAAGGTCAGCAGTTTCGACTGCAACGGAAGCGGCAATTCGCCGATTTCGTTTAGCAATAGAGTGCCACCTTCAGCTAATTCCAACAAACCTCGTTTTCTGCCACGCGCTCCGGTGAACGCGCCTGATTCGTGCCCAAAAAGTTCCGACTCCGCCAGTTCTTTAGCCACTGCCGCGCAATTCACCGAAAAATAGGGGCCGCCGGCTCGCTTGGAATGCTCGTGTATCCATCGCGCCAAGTAGTCTTTGCCGCTTCCACTTTCGCCCAGAAGGAGAACGATGCTGTCGGTTGCAGCAGCTTTGCGTGCTTCAAGCACCGCGGCTCGCATCGCGTCGGAGTTGTACTTGTCCGCGGCAACTCGAGGAATGGGCAATACTCTCCGGCGTTCGGTCACATCTCTGGAAACGCCGCACATGCCGATTATCGTTCCCGACACATCGAGAAGAGGCACGCTGACATGGTGAAACGTCCGTTCAACTCCATTGATCAGTGCCGCGTGCTCTTCCTCCACCGTTTCGCCGGCCAGCACGCGGAGATCAATATCGGTGATATGTTTCCCCGCCTGTTTGCCAAACAGCTCTTCCGCGCGGCGGCCGATAACCGCGGACGGCTCCAGGCCGTAAAGTTTCCCGAATGCGGGGTTCACATGAGAATACTTGAGATTCTGATCCTTGATGAAAATCGCATCCTGGGCACTTTCGAAGATGGCCCGGAATCGTTCTTCACTCTCTCGTAGGGCCTGTTCGGCTAACTTGCGATCGGTCTCGTCTTCAACATGAATCATCACCAGGTTCGGCGGGACAAATACATAAGTAATTTCCAGGTACCTGCTCCCTGTGACAAAGCTAAATTGCAGCAGTTTCTCCCTCATGAACGTCGTCTTCTCGGAAAAGCACCTTGCAAAGTCGCTAAGGATTTCCGGTTCGGCCCTGAAAACGTCGCCGGCTTTGGTGCCAAGGGGCAGGCGGCTTCCTGCTTCGCGTTCAGCGGCATTGTTGCAGTCGATCAATAGGAAATCGTCGTCTACGTGCTCCCAGGTATATGTGGGCACCGGTATCCATTTGTACTGGGCGCTGAGCCTCTCCTTGCCCAGTTCCAACTCGGTTATGAGTTGTTGGCGCTGAACCGCATAGTTCAAGGACCGGATCAGGAGCCCGGTATCGCCGAAGCCTTTAACGAGATAGTCCTGGGCGCCCGTCCGTACCGCCTCCACGGCCAGGACCTCGTCGTCCAGGCCTGACATGACTACGATCGGCACGCCCTGGGCCGCCCTCTGGGTCTGAAGGAAGGTATCGATTCCCTGTGAATCGGGCAAACCGAGGTCCAAGAGTATTAAATCGAAGCGCTCCTCGGCCAAACGCTCAACAGCATCACTAAGCCGCTGAACATTAGAAACGACGTATGTAGGGCTCTCAACATCGGACAGCTGCTCGCGCAGCACATCCGCGTCGATAGGATTGTCCTCCACGAGGAGGATTTTCACTTCTTGGGAATCCATAACTTGTCCCCATCCGGAGGTAATTTCACCAACTGGAACCAGAAGCCTTCGATTTCCTTCACCACGGAAACGAATTCATTGAGTGTCACCGGCTTGGTGACGAAGCAATTGGCATGGAGTTCATAACTCTTGCATATGTCGTGTTCATCCTGCGAGGTGGTCAAAACGATTACGGGTATACGTTTGAGGTTTGGGTCCTGCTTTATTTCAGCAAGTAGCTCCCGGCCGTCTTTTCTGGGTAGGTTTAGATCGAGCAAGATCAAGTGAGGCCGGGGAGCGTTTGCATACTCTCCTTCACGTCGGAGAAATGCCATAGCTTCTACGCCGTCGTTCACTACGCTAATTTGGTTGGCCACCTTGCCTTCGCCGAACGCTTCCTTTGTTACCATTACATCTACGAGATTGTCCTCCACCAGTAGAATGTGGACAAGTTTTCCAAGCTTCCCCTCAGTGGCCATTCTCATACACTCCGGTTGGTATGGTGAAATAAAATATCGCGCCGCCCTTGCCCGCAGATTCCGTCCATATGCGCCCGCCGTGTCGCTCCACGATTTTTTTTGCAATTGCGAGCCCGATGCCACTGCCGGGAAAATCCGACTTTGCATGGAGGCGCTGAAAGATGACAAATATTCGATCATTGTACTGAGGATCTATGCCGATGCCGTTGTCTCGGACAGAAAATAGCCATTCATGATCGTTCTTTTCAGCGGAAACGTGGATTCGCGGCGGCTCCTCGCCCCGAAACTTGATGCCATTGGAAACAAGGTTCTGAAACAGTTGCGACAGTTGCGTAGAATCGGCGTTTAACGTGGGCATGGGATCATGGGTTATGACTGCACGGGATTCGTCAATCAGGGACCCAATGTTAGCAAGGGCCTGCCGCAAAACCAATTCACAATCAGTGGGCTCCAGCGCCTTGCCTCTGGTCCCGACACGAGAGAACTCCAGCAAGTCGTCTATAAGGGTCTTCATCCTTGAGCAGGAGTCTGCTGCAAAATCAGTCAACTTCACTGCGTCCGGACCGATTCGATCCTTGTATCGACGTTCCAGCAACTGCACACAGTTCGTTACGTTGCGCAGCGGTTCCTGCAGGTCGTGAGAAGCCACATACGCAAACTGGCCCAGTTCTCTGTTGGAGCGAGCCAGCTCTTCGGCCTGTTTCGCCAAGACCTTCTCTGCCAACTTTCGCTGACTCACCTCTGCGCCCAGCTCCTCATAGGACTTTTTCAAATTTGCAGTCATCCTGTTGAAGGCTTTCGCCAAATGTCCCAACTCCCCCGGTCCAGTCACATCCACAGCACGATCGAGAACCCCGGCGCCAACGACGTCCGCTGCATCGGCCAATTTCTGGAGAGGAGCAATGATCAACCTGTAAACGTATATGCCAGTTCCAACTGCTATTCCTGCCATCAGTGCAACGAAAACCATGATAGTTAAAGTGGCTACTTTTTGGCTGTGCGCCAATTTGGCTTGGCTGGCGCTCTCTAAACGGGATGCGTGATCAACCATAGACTGCAATTTTACCGAGAGCAAGCCTTTCAACTTCTGTCCCACTTCCTTCTTCAACGGGGACTCTTCCGGCGGGAAGGAGTCCTTTTCGTGGAGCCCTACCAAATCGGAAAATGTAGAGTCTATCTCGCGATGATTCTCAATCAATCGATTCAAAATTCCGGGGTGATGGCTGTTTCTCTCAGCCGCCTCTTGTAGGAGCTTCCGTAGCGTGTCGTGGGTTAGCCTCCACTGCACCACGGGGCGCTCTTCATTGTAGTTCGCGTAGTCGTCCGCCAGGATGTCGAGATTGAACACATTTCTGACTATAGCGGAGTTGGTCCTCAACCGATGCAGTTGATCCTCTACAGCATTGAACTGGAATATAACGATGAGCCCTGCTCCGAGAACCAGGATCAGACAAATCGCCGAGCTTATCAGCAAGCGGTTCTTAACACTCATGACCATGTTCCTAATGAACTATTGAAACTGTCCCGGGTTTTGCCGCTTCCAGTCCGTCAAAATATATGAAATTGAGAAAATTCGGTGTCTTACCTTTAGAGTAGCCCCTAAGAATATGCCATCTTGCTGCATCTTCCATTGCGACGAGCATTTGCTGATCCAAAGAAACCCTCAATTTGTGATAGGGCCACATTTTGTCAACAGGTCCCTGGGAACCTGCCTGCTGCCGCGCCACTATCTGTTGAGCTTCAGCTTGATTGGAAGCCATGAGATCCTCAGCCAATGCCAAAGCCGCGAACAGCCGCTCAATCGCTTGAGGGCGTTGTTGAAGCAGTTCGCTTTTGCAGAGCAGCACCCAATAGTAGTCCTGCCCATACTGCACCGACCAGGAAACAGCCTTGTGCTCCAGCCCTTGCTGAGCCTGTTCATCGAGAGGACTCCAGACAACAACCGCGTCCACCTCACCTTTTGTGATCGAGTCCACAATTGCGGGAGAGTCGAGGTGTATCAAATCAACATCGTCACGCGTCAGTTTGTTGAATGTCAAAGCTCGATCGAAAAAGAACTCGGACACGGTGCCTTTGGTGAGTCCGACCTTCTTGCCTTTGAGGTCTGACCAATGTCGAATTCCCCTGTCGGTCCTTCCAACCAGTCTGAGAAGATCGGCTGAGGCCACCGCGGCCAGGATCTTCAGATCGTAGCCTCGGAGAATACTCCATGCCGCCACAGAATCCGTCGCAGCCGCGATGTCAATGTTGCCCGACAAGAGGTCTTTTATTGCCAGCACTCCGTATTCATAATGCTTGTTGCTTACGTCGAGCCCCTTCCGGGCAAACAAACCTTGATCTTCAGCGATTAGCAGCAACGCTGACGTAGTATACCGATAGATCCCTAAACGAAGGTCCTCCGTCCGGCCATCGACGCTCCGAGGCTGCTCCCGATAAACCTGGAACAGGAACACCACAAGGCACAGAGCGGAAAAAACAACTATCCAGGGCGCGATTCTTCTTGGTGGGACCCTCATGAGGTTTGCCCCGATGCCTGGTGTAATATCAATTGGGTTTGTCTCTATCCCCTAGCAGGGCGATCCGGACTGATCTCCGCACCTCTTCGAGGCCAGTTCTTTATCGAGGTTTGCCGCATAACCTCATTATTCAATTCTTGAATGTCGACGCAAAGCCCACTAAATCACATTAAGAAATTGCAGCGTCAGTGCAGAGGCCAGATCCCTCGATCTTACGCCACCCCGCGAGGGGTGTCAAGCTTAAACCTGGGGCGATGTTTCGTGTTATTTCAAGATGTTACACTGAAACTGTTTGAAGAGGCTTCGCTGTGCAAGCGCTATCCGAATTTGCTTTCAAATAGATGACTTACGGGGGAGACTTTCTGCTGCAACGGATCATGCCTTTAGCTCCTCCTCATGATGAGGCATCCCATGAACGTTTCATTGCGAGGGCGAAGCTCGAAGCAATCTCCATCGGTGGAACAGGGGTTAGGTGGGACAGGCTTCTAGCCTGTCTATTAGAATGACCAGCAAGGTGAAAATGTCTCAGAATTCGGGAGCACTTCCAAATCGGGGCACGACTGACGTTCGCCTGCGGTCACCACCCTCACCCCAACCCTCTCCCAGAGGGAGAGGGGGCGTTTGAGGAGCCACTTTTTGAGTCCCCTCTCCCCGCGGGAGAGGGACAGGGTGAGGGCCATTCGTGCTACGATTTCCACCCAAATTTGAATTCTAAGACAGTTTCAGATGCCGGTCCCACCAGCAATTGGATTACTTCGGGCTGTACCTCAGCAATGACTGTCTGAAACTATCCTATGTGTTTTGTCGGATCAGCGGGCCCGCTAAAGAAAATTCCCCAAAACCGCGTCACACCTCGCACCCGAGATCAAATCCGTCGTCAATGGCATTGCCGATACGGCCGCATTTGTTCGCGTCGCCGATTACTCGGACCTTGACGCCGGCATCTTCGAGTTTCTTGGCCAGTGAATTCTCCGGCCGCGATCCCATTGCAAGTACCACCGAATCAGCGGGTAGAGTTACGTCGTTGCCCTGAGCGTCGGTGTAAACTATGTGCTCAGGCGAAATGTCCTTCATTTTTGCCTCGGTTATCAACTCCACGCCCCTCAATTTAAGCTCTTTGAGGAGCACCCAGCGAGTGGACGGGCCAACATCCTGCGCGACCCTCCGAACCATTTCGATCACAGTGACCTTTTTGATTCCCTTAACCATAAGATCGCGGAGCACCTCAGGCGATTCCGCGTCGTGAAGCGTCAGGAAATAAAGCTGCTCAGGCGATATGGTTCCTTTGGAGGCAAGGAAGATAGCCGTTTCAAGTCCCACGGAACCTCCGCCTACCACCACTACGGATGCGCCGGTCTGTGCCGTGCCCTTTAACACATCCCAAGACTGGTAGACATTCGGGGCTTCTACGGCTTCAATAGGGGGCTTGAAAGGGGCCGCTCCCGTAGCCACTACCACCAGGTCGGCCTTTTCTTGGGCCACCAGGTCAGGGGTGACTTCAACCCCGGTGCGAAGCTTGACACCGTGTTTGGGCAGGACTGCCCCATAGTAATCAAAAATGTAGTGGAAGTCGTACTTGTGTGTGACGTCCGCGGCCCAGGCTACCTGGCCCCCAAGGCGATCTTCCTTTTCACATAGTATGACCTTGTGTCCCCGTTGGGCCGCGATCAAAGCAAATTCGCACCCGGCAGGACCGGCTCCCGCCACCAGGATCTTCTTGGGTGCGGCAGCGGCCGTGAACTCTGTTTCCTTTTCCCGGCCGGCCCTGGGATTGACCATGCACCCGACCGGCAGCAATTGAAACACGTGGTCGAAACACCTCTGGTTGCACGCGACGCAGTGGCGTATTTCATCAATCCTGCCGTCCCGCGCTTTGTTGACGAATTCAGGGTCCGTTATCAATCCCCTGGCAACCCCCACGAGGTCCGCTATACCTTCTCTGAGCACTTCCTCCGCGATATAAGGATCGTTGATTCGATTACAGCCGATTACGGGTATTCCGACGCTTTTCCTAATGCCTCCGGCCAGGTACACGTACCCGGCCTGGGGAAGATCCATGGTGATTTGAGGCACGCGGCTTTCATGCCAGCCGCCGGTGACGTTGATGCAATCCGCTCCTGCCCGCTCCACGGCCGCGGCAAAAATCCGAGCTTCCGCATTGGTATGGCTTCCGGGCACAAAATCATTTCCTGCTACTCGAACAATAACGGCCACATCCGGGCCGGCCTCTTCCTGGACCCGGCTGATGGTCTCCAGTCCGAACCGCATCCTGTTTGCCAGAGATCCTCCATAGTCGTCGTCGCGCTTGTTGGTTACGGGCGAAAGAAACTGGCATATAAGATAGCCGGCGGAAGCAATCACTTCCACCGCGTCGAAGCCCGCTTCTTTAGCTCGCCGCGCAGCCTGGACAAAGTCGTCCTGCACTCGCTGAATGTCTTCCAGCGTCATGGCCGTGGTTTTTTGGCGCGTGAAGTGGCTCACGTATTCCGAAGGCGCGAGAGTCGGCAGACCGCTGAGGCCGCAAAAAGAATAGGCTCCGGCCATGTACAATTGCACCGCGGTCTTTCCGCCTTCGCGATGAATCGCATCCGTAAACTTCTTCAAGCCCGGAATATACTTGTCATCCTTGATGGACAGCATCATGTCTACTCCGGAGGCCTGATCGTTGATTTCCGCCCCACCCACCATTATCAGGCCCGCGCCGCCTCGCGCTCTTGCCGCGTAAAAATCTATAAAACGATCGTTGACCGCTCCCCCAGGGGTGTAATTAAGGTGCATGGCGGTCATGACAACTCTGTTGGACAGGGACATCGGACCCACGTCTATCGGCTCAAACAGCTTGGTAATCACTGAACCCTCCTGATTGGTTAGGCGCCTTTGAAATTGCCTTCGCGTTTTTGCAAGTAAGCGGATATTGCCTCCCTGATATCTTCCGAAGGCATGACCATGCTGGACCGTGCCGCAGTATAATCCAGGGCCTGGTCTATTGGAACGGTCTCATTGTAGAGAAACACATCCTTGGCTCCCTGAACGGCAAGAGGCGGGTTGGACGCGATCTCTCGCGCCATTTCGAGGCCCTTTGCATCGAGCGTCTGTTTATCCGGATAGAGGTCGTTCACCAGATTTATGGCCAGAGCACGCTCCGCGTCGAATCGGTGCCCACGAAATGCTATTTCCCTGGCGTGGCCCGGACCCACTACTTTGGGTAGACGCTGCAAGCCCCCAACATCCGTGATAATTGCAAGCTTGGCCTCAGGCATTGCAAACGTGGTGTCCACCGAGCAAAGGCGGATGTCGCAGCAAAGCGCCAGTTCCAGACCCGCGCCAAGGCAATGCCCGTGAATCAAGCCGATAGTAGGCTGCGGGAGCCGTTCGAAACGAGTATGAATGTCCTGAATATGCTTTATAGATTTGTAGAGGCTCATCTTTTGCGCAGCGGACGGCTCCCCGCTGAGCGTGGAAATCACCTCGTTTTCCGGGCTCAGGTCCAGGCCCGCGCAAAAGGATTTACCGGCCCCGCACAATAAGACCACCCGGGCTTCCTTGTCCTCCCGCGCCATTTCCGTGGCCGCACCCAATGCCTCCCACACGGCATGGTTCAGTGCGTTACGCTTGTCCGGCCTGTTCAGTGTTACAAATCCTACATGATCCTCGCGGTGATAGGTAACCAGACCGCGATCTGATGATTCACTGCTCATATCCATCCCTCTCCTTACTTCAATTGCTTATTCGAGAACGACATTCCCTATGAATCATTCTCTGAAGCTCCATGCACTATCGGTGGTCCCGAAAGTTGTGAAGACCGCGAGACCGCCTCCCGTCCAAGAGCGGCCGTGACCCGAAGATTCAATACGTGATGCTCAAGCGAAGGGATGCGGCTCGAATCACTCTGGGCCGCCTTAAGACATTCAAGCAACGTCTCTTGAAATTCAATGCTCGGGCCCTCGGGAATCGTCAGGAGGAGCTTCATGGCTCGCTCCGATTCACCCAAGTTGAGATGACATCTGACTATCTTCATGAGCGATGACGGCAGTTCCTTTGAAATAGCCTCATAGTACTCGGCGGCCCATGCGCATTTGCCTGCGGCCGAAACAGTGTCGGCAAGAGCGTTCAGGGCGGCAGGTTTTCCGTTCAGCATGGAGGCGAGGCTCCGGACCTGCTCCTGCTTGCCTAGTTTGGCAAGGCAATGGACCAGCATAAGGAAATGGCTCGGCGTCTTGAGCAATGCTTCCGGTTCAGAGTCCCTCAGCGAGAGATAGTAAAGGATCTCATTCTGCTCCCGCAAAAGTTCCAGGTCCTTAAATGCATAGTGATTACGCATGCCGAGATTCTTCACTTCATCCACGCTTCGGGCTTCCACAGATTTGAACACTTTGTGAATCTTAGCTTGGACCTCGACCTCTTGTCCTCTCAGCTCCTCCTGGACATAATCATCCGGAAAGACGAAACGGAACGTGGCATCCTCGCCTTGTCGCACTCCGACAAACCCGCTCTCAAAAGAGGGGAGCAAGAGTCCTCTACCCAGCAGTACGTCCCAATATTTTCCGGAAATCCCGGTAAAGGGGACACCTTGAATCCAACTGCGGGAATCGAAAATGACTCGATCCATCGGCCCGGCAGGTTCATCGACCTCCTTGAAGAAGCTCAGCCCGGAAATAAGTTCCTCTACGTCGGAGTTTTCTACTGACTGAAGGGCGGCATAGCCTTCAAGGAACCGGACCAACAGATCAAATTCTTCAATTGCGCTTGCGGCAAGGGCGCCATACGCATGAAAAGCGGGCTCATCTTTAAGGTCTTCGCGATTTTGTAGGAGGAAATCCAAAACCTCGAAGATGCGCTGCTTGTAATAGACATCCCGTTCCAGCTGTTCGTTGGCAAGCGCCCACATGTTGCGGACCTTCCGGAGATCGGCCCGCGACATCGCGTCGGTTTCGTACCGGTCTCCCACAGATAGGAATCGCGGTCTGTATGCAGGCAGAGGATTTATTGCAAAACGAGCGGGTGTCTTCTCGTATATGGAGCCGAAATAGAGCTGCATTTGTTGCGAGCCGGAATTCGATTGGATCGGTATGCCCAAAGAGCGCACGAATTCCAGGGTTTGCCTGGCGTCGTCAACGGTTTCGTAGGGAAGACCGAATACCGAGAAGAGTTCGGTTTCCAGGCCCAGTGATTGAGCCGCTGATATGTTCTCGCGCAACTGTTCTAGGACGATGCGCTTATTTGTCTTTTCCAACACGCCCGGGCTTCCTGACTCCAGTCCGAAGGCGATCGTGTCCGCGCCCGCGGCCTTCAGCTTTTTCATCAACGAAGGGTCTATGAGGTCGCTTCGGGTTTGAAACCAGAATGGTGTGGCAATTCCGCGGTCAATTTTCGCCCGCAAAAGCCTCTCGGTTCTTTCCCGGTCGTCGGTGAAATTAGGGTCAGCGAACCAAATGCGTTCGATTCCTTGGTCTGTCAGTAACTCCATTTCGTCGACCACCCGATCGACCGAATGGTACCGGATCTTTCCTCTACATATCTTGGGAGTAATGCAGAACCAACAAACGTGGCGGCAACCCCTGGAAGAAAGCAGGATGGCCGTATTCTTTCCCGCGAGGTTCAGCAGGTTCAGCAGATATGGTGAAGCATAAGCATCCAAATCTTCCGGTGGCTCAGGCCCGAAGCCGGTGTCGGCGATTCCGCCGTTGCACTTGCATGTAATGCCTTCAACTGTGTCAAGGGCCTTCCCGGACTTAAGCGCGCGGGCGATTTCTTTCATTACTATTTCGCCTTCGCCGCGCACCAGCACATCCACATCCTCGAGGTCCTCCAGACCCTCTGACGGCATAACCGCGGCCTGCGGGCCGCCCAGCACAATCTGAATCCGGCGATGGCGGGATTTGATGTACCGGCAAAAGAAGCGAATACGATTCATCGTGCTTTGATAGGCAGTGAACCCTATCACCATCGGATCAACGCGGAGGATCCATTTTTCCAGGCTCTTGAGGGTCAACGGCCTATCCCTGACGTCGTCGAGTATGACTCCGTCCCAGCCATCGGCTCTCAAAGCAGCCAAAATGTATCCAAGAGAAATTGGAATGCTTTCCGAAGATTCATATCCTACGTCGTGATTGACGTTGATAAAAAGAAATGACACAAACGCATCCTTCCTTTATGCAAACGGTGGGCGACGCCCGAGAATAACATTAAACGCAATCGCTGAACAACTACCCATATTGCAGCCGGACCCTCTGCCCTGTTATAGTCCTAACACCCGGCTAATTGAAATCCCGAGGTAGAAATCCATATATGAAAAAGATCAAGAGTCCGTGGTACGGTGTCGTCTGGATAGTCATATGGACAATTGGGCTTGCAATGCTCCTAAAATTCGGAGGCTTCGACCAAAGAGAAAGTATCGGGCTGATCCTGGTCTGGGCGGTCCTGGTAGGTGTTACGGGTTACCTGCTGGCGCGATATCTCCGGATGGCTCATAAACGAAAGAGTACTGAGCCTAAACCAAGCAAGGCGGCCCCTGCCTTGAATGCGCCATGCCCATGCGGTTCCGGGCTGAAATATAAGCGATGCTGCGGCGCGAGTGATTAGGCCGGCGGACGATAATCAGCGGGCCAGTTTATATGTGCTTTCTATTGTGGATATTACCTGGCTCTTAGCCTGCTCCATATTCCAACCATTCTTCAGCAGGCACGTGAGGTATTGTCGAGCGGCCATTTGCATCTCGGGTTCGGACCGGGAACGCGCGATCACCATCGGGTACTGAGAACAGTCGGGGCGGTCTTGCACCGGCCCGGCAGGGGGAACCGCTGCCATGGGCGGAGGAGCGCTCGACGGTCCCGGATAGCCCGGGCCACGCGAAGCCCTGGGTCCGGCGGGCTGCTGCATAGCCGGCGGCGCGTCCTGAGGCACGTAAGGTCGTACTGTGCGGTAGTCGCTCCCATATTCTTGGGGCATTTGGTCTTGGCGGGCGCGGGAGCGTTTCTTTCGAGGCGGAGTCCCTGTTTCTACCTCACTTGAGGAGAGAGCGTTTCCGCTCTCATCGAATTCAGGGGCCTGCGGTACAGCATAGGGAAAATCCTGCGCGTCCACACTGTGTGGAGCTAAGGCAAACCATCCGATGAGCAACCCCAAGATCGCGAAAAAGACAAATCCCAATCTACTCATTATCCAACACCCTCAACGTAGCGACCGGACTATAGCACACAGGATCGCAAAAGGCCATTGCGATCTATCAGGTCAGATGCCGACTCGGGATGGCCCTTCGGCCGACCACATCCCGCGGTCTCGACATCGCCACGAGTGTTGCTGAGCCCGCCCGTCACTAAACGCCTGCACTCCGGTGACGAAAGACATTGACAGAGTCAATGTGATTATTTACCTTCTAAAGGCCCAAAAAGCACGCGAAGAGTTCAGTAGGCCGAATTGTTGTGTCGTCGGCTGAATGAGAGCCGCGACGGAACGATGTCCCGAAAAGCCCTGAACTTCACAGACTGGAAGAGGATCTGATGGCGAACATTGGAATACTGGACGGCAAACGAATTCTGGCGGTGGATGATGAGCCTGATGTGCTGGAGGTCATCAAAGACCAACTACCCCAATGCCAGGTCACCACGGCAGGGAACTATCAAGCGGCTTTGCACCATATCGACAACGAGAATTTTGATCTGGTCATCCTTGACATCATGGGGGTTAACGGCTTCGCATTACTGGAGGCATGTCGGAAACACGGCTTGTTCGCATCCATGCTCACTGCCCATGCCGTAACGGTGGACAGCATCAATAGGTCCATCAGACTGGGAGCGGTCTCTTTCCTTCCAAAAGATGAGCTGACAAGATTGCCGGAGCTTGTGGCTGAGATTCTCGAAGGCCTGGCCGAAGGACGAACCCATTGGCAGCAATTGTTCAAACGTCTGGGACCGTATTTCAGGGAGAGACTCGGCGTTGACTGGGAGGACCTGGAAAAACCCCCGACCCCGCCTTATATGTATTGATACCTCGCTACTGATTGCCAAAAGAAAATTCTGAAAACGTGGTACGGTCCAGGGCGTTGGCAACGACCACAGTCGGCGGGCACGGCCCGCCCTACGACTGGAGCGCGCAGAAAAAATTCGGCAACACCTATATAGGAAGTGTCAAAAAGAATGTCCCGTTACGAAAAGCGCCTCCTGGAAATTGGTGGGTGCCGGCCTCCGTGCCGGCACATTTGTGAGATACAAATCAAGTAGTTAGGCCCGGCAGGGACGCCGAGCCCCACCAATTCTCCTACAACGCGGGCTGCACAAAAGGTCAAAATTTGTGGGAACTGGTATAGATGAGTATTAGCGCTTCGAGGACTTCTCACCCGCGGTTCAGCGCCTTCCTACCTATGTCCTTGCGGTAGTGCACGTTTTCCCAATGGATTTTTTCCACGGCTTGGTACGCTTTGTCGATCGCATTGCCGATCCCTTCAGCCGCTGCGGTCACGCCCAGGACTCGGCCGCCGTTAGTTACGATACCGTTCTGGCCTTTTCCCGTACCAGCGTGGAAGACTTTCACCCCTTGGATCGCGTCGGCCTGTTCAATTCCGGTGATCTGTTTTCCTTTTTCGTACGAGCCGGGATAGCCGCCTGAAGCCATCACAACACAAACCGCATCCTCGGGCAGCCACTCAATGGCCATTCCTGCAAGATTTCCTTCGAGGGCCGCCATCATCAGTGGAACCGGGTCGGTCTTCATTCTAAAGAGCAGGGGCTGAGCTTCCGGATCCCCCATACGGGCGTTGAATTCAAGCACCTTGGGTTGGCCGTCCGCGATCATCAGGCCCGCGTACAGAAACCCCATGTAGGGTGTATCCTCATTTTCCAGGGCCCGCACCACCGGAACCATGATCTGCTCCATGATGCGGTCGTGGACTTCGGGTGTGACCACAGGTGCGGGTGAATAAGCGCCCATGCCGCCTGTGTTCGGTCCCCGGTCGTCATCGAACACGGGTTTGTGATCCTGAGAGCTTGCCAGCGGAAGGACCGTCTTGCCGTCCGTGAAAGCGATAAAAGACGCCTCCTCGCCGAAAAGACATTCCTCGACCAGGACCCTGTTGCCTGCATCTCCGAACGCCTTTTCTTTTATGATCGTCACCAACGCTCGCAAGGCCTCGGTTTGATCGCGGCAGACAAACACTCCTTTGCCGGCTGCCAGACCGTCTGCTTTAAGGACCACCGGGCCGGTGATCCTTTTCAAGTGCAAGGAGGCCTCTGCAAAATCGTCGAACACCGCAAAATTGCCACTCGGGATCGCGTACTTTTGCAGGAGCCGCTTGGTGAATACCTTGCTCCCTTCCAACTGAGCGGCCTTGGCCGTGGGGCCGAAAACCTTCAGGCCCGCGGCCTGGAAATCGTCAACCAGACCCGCGACCAGCGGAGCTTCGGGTCCGACGACAGTGAGATCCGGCTTTTCTTCCAGGGCGAGGTCCCGGAGCCGAGGGACGTCTTCTGCAGACACGTTGGCCAGCCTACATTTAGGCTCCATTGAAATACCGACATTTCCGGGAGCGACGATCACCTCTTTAACGAGGTCCGATTGTGCTATCTTCCACGCGAGGGTATGTTCCCTGCCGCCCGAACCTACGATCAGGATTTTCATTTCATTTCACCCCCGGGCCGGACTCTCGCCACAGGCCCCTCCTTTGTCTTTTGGCCTCTTGTTCCAGCTCGATGTATGGTCGAATGTCGAAGTCTTTCTCCTCCCGGTCAATTTGCGCCAAGCCTTGTCGAACCATGCGCGCGTTTATGTCGTCACCCGACAGAAGGACGAAGCCCTCTTTAACACCCTTGGGTTCTTGACGCAGGGTCTTAATCCTCACCCAGTTGTTCAGAAGGGTCTTCGAAAGGAATTCCCTCGCCGCTTCTTCTTGAGATGGCGGAACCAGCAAACCGGTCAGCCTGAACTGAATAACTTCTCCTGAACCTTTCAGGCTGAGATTTCGGGAATCTATCACTTTCGCGACGTTCCACAAATACTCCCCTCCTTCCATCGGAGGGCGGCTTGCCATATACAGATAAACGGCAATTACTATGAACAGGGCCGCGATTCCGGCCCACAGTTTCCATTCACCTTCCAGACGCAATTTCGCCATAAAGAATGCTCCTCCAAGCCTGCATTCGTATCACGGAAAGAGGGATTTCAAGTCACTACCAATGTTGAAGACCGCCTCAAAACCATCCAGTGTCGGGCAAGCGTACCACACCGGTCGGCACGGAGACGCCGCCCCATCGTTTCCCAAGGAACAGAAGGCGCGTTCCGTGAGGCGACAAAACCTCTAATGAGGGCTGCCAAAGCGCACGGTTATCCACCGGGCTCCTTTGGCTCAGCGACCCGGGTGCGTGACATCCGCTTCACCCGGACAGGGTCATCACCGACCCGGCGGCACTATTTCGAGCTGAAAACGATTGCTGAGACAGCTTCCGAAGGGGTCACTCTCCTGACGCGCGCGACTGTCGATCAGGAGCGCCGGGAAGCTTGGCAACCTCCGTGTTGAACACCTCTTCGGCCTTGGACGGATCCGGCCCAATATAGCGATGGTGCAGCTTCCCGTCCGCGGGGGAACGCACAACCACCGCGAAATCATCCCCATCAAGCTGAATGAGCTTGACAAAAGCCCCGTGATCACCCTCTGCATGTTTCGTTATCCTAAACATCCGCTTAATATAACATGAAAGCTTAAAAGGAAAGGCAAATTCTGGAATCCGAGTGTCCCTTCACTTACGTGCGGGAATTGTCGATTTTCTGTCATTGCGAGGAGTGAAGCGACGAAGCAATCTCTGCCTTTAAGCGCTGAGATTGCTTCGCTTCGCTCGCAATGACAATCTTTCGCCCCTCGTAACTGAATGATTACCAATCCGAGTGTCGGTTCAGCCTCCCGGTGAGACCGTAAGGGTTGCAGAAAACCATCCGCGTTACCGAGCGGTCACCCGTTCCGTAACCATTCAGACTTGCGGGGGTAGAAGGGATTCTGAGCCCTGAAGGGGCGTACCAATGGTAGCCACGGGTGTAACCCGTGGACCGGAAGCATTGGCACAGCGCTGAATCACCGACCCTGGAGGGGTCGACCAATCCCGAAGTCCAACTCACATTCATCGGCGACCCCTCCAGGGTCGGTGATCCAAATGATTGTGTGGACCATTCTCCACGGGCTTACGCCCGTGGCTACTGTCGGGCTGCCCCTTCGGGGCATGGGAGACGCTCCCGCACATAAGTGAATGATTACCACGTTCCATCAATCAAAAGTGGTCATCAGCGGCAGGTTGGGTTATACTACTGTCTCATGGCAACAAAAGGATAGCGGAGATACTGGGGAAGAATGGGAACCGAACTGATAATAGAGACCCGCGATTTGACCAAGGACTATGTTGACGGCGGAAACGTAATTCAGGCCCTTAAACCGACTAACGTAAAAATCTATCGCGGGGAAATGGTAGCGATAATGGGACCTTCAGGGTCCGGGAAGTCCACGCTGCTTTATGTCCTGGGGCTTCTCCAGCCGCCCACCGCCGGGGCCTATCTCTTCAAAGGCAATGACATCCTGACGTATTCTCGCGAAGAACAGGCGCATTTCCGCAACAGCGAACTTGGATTTGTTTTCCAGAGTTGCGATCTGCTGGCAAATTCCACAGTGTTCGAGAACCTTGAGCTGCCTCTTATCTATGCAGAAGCCAATAGGCACGTTCGCAGGAAGAAAATCCTGGAAGCTCTGGATCGCGTCGGGCTTTCTCACCGGGTCGATCACTGGTCCAATCGCTTATCAGGCGGGGAACGCCAGCGCGCTGCGATTGCAAGGGCCTTGGTGAACAACCCCTCGCTTATCCTGGGGGATGAACCCACAGGGCAGCTCGATCAGAAGAATACCGAAGTGGTTGTGGACCAATTGCGGGCTATCGCCGGACAAGGATTCACCGTCGTATTGGTGACCCACGAGGACGAAATAGGTGGAGCGTGCGACCGAATTATTAGGATCCGAGACGGCTTCGTGGTTTCAAACGGCGATGACCAGTTAGACGCTCCTCCATTTGAAGAGCCTGCAAACCAAGGGCCGAACGTGGCGCATTAACAGCCGGTTGTCAGGCGTGGCACTCGCAAGACCCGGCCGCGTCCGAGATGGGAAGGCTGTAAGTAAGTTCCAGGCTGTTTCCGGAGCGCTTCAGCAATCCTGCACGTTCAATAGTGTCAAGAAGGTCCGAACAAACCGCCCAATCCTTAGAGAGATAAACCGGCAGAACTTCCCTGTACGTCTCAAGCTGGTTGCCCGCATCCAATGAATACAGAACCATAACTACCTGCTTGTGAATCAGGTCCAGAATGGGATTCGACATCATTTCCTGAATTTTGGGATCGTTCATGACTGCTTGGCAGACGCCGTCCATACACATATGAAACCTCCGCATTCAGCCGGTCCAAATAATCCGTAAGCTTAGCTTACGACGCCGGAGCGCTGTTGTCCAGAGGCCGTGCAAACTTGTCGGCCATCCCCACCAAGGTCCCGCGTCGCGGCCCCTACGGCAAAGAACGTCCAATTTCGAGAAATTTACTTTGCCCGCAAAGCAGGCCCAGGTATGATGCCCAAGCGAGGCAAGGCTGACAATAAGTCGCGTCCCGTGCAGAGAACACAGGAGACCTCAAAGTATGGAAGAAGAGGTTTTGGCCGCAGTAAAGTCATGTGACCTGACCACCCTGAGAGCACTTCTCGGCAAAGGCTCCGGCTCGAACACCCGAGACGCGCTTGGTTGGTCGCCGCTGATGTGGGCTTCGGCGATGTGTCTCCCGCCCATAGTCAGAGTGCTTCTGGAGCACGGTGCCAATACGGAAGCCAGCGATGAATATGGTGCTACTGCCTTGATGAAAGCATGTCGTCAAGGAAGCGTAGAGGTCGCGGACCTGCTGCTCAAGTACGGGGCTGATGCCAACGCGGTCGACGCTCTGGGGTGGACCGCACTTATGAGGGCCGCGTATCGAGGTCACGACGCGGTCGTGAAACTCCTACTTGAAAATGACCCGAAAACGGAGACGGCTGACTACAACGGCTCTACAGCTCTCATACTGGCTGCGGCCCAAGGCCACACGAAAGCCGTCAAAGAGCTTCTGGAATGGGGCGCAGACCCCGAGACAACAGACGGAACCGGAAAGACAGCATTGATGTGGGCTGTCGCTAACGGCCACTCCGAGGTCGCTGAGCTACTCAAGGCAGCAGCGGAACAATAGACGAAACAGACCCTGACAAAAGCGGCATCGCGCATACCAGCATGCTGACTCAAAAGAAAACAAAAAAGGAAAAGGGGGGCATCTGCTCTTAGCATACGTCTACAGCAAGTGTAAAAAATAGTGTCCGATTATGAAACGCGCCTCCTGGAATTTGGTAGGTGCCGGCCTCCGTGCCGGCACATTTGTCGTATATAAATCAACTAGTTCGGACCGGCAGGGACGCCGGTCCCTACGAATTCTCTTAGATCGCGGGCCGTGTAAAGGACCAAAACTAGTAGCCACCACTGTAGACGCTGGTGATATAGCCTCCAGGCAATCATCGGTTTGCTGATTTGATCGCCGAACCTGATATTGAGCCTGGCATCCCTCCGGGAAAAGTTGTTGTCAATATGGCTGGAGAGAACTCTTCATGTCAAACCAGGCTTTGGAACGAGCCGCGGGGAAAGACAATTCACAGCGGAGACCGAAGATACGTAGGGGCACGGCATGCCGTGCCCCTACTCTGCGCTGTCGGCGCCTGCCCCGGACTTTGATCCACGGGTGATCCCGCGCGGAACGCGGGACTTACGCTCTTACAGCATGAACCGGAGATTTTGCATGAAAACTCGACACGTTCCCATGATCACAAAGCTTTGGCGGACTGCGATTTTGGTTTTGGCGCTGCTGCCGTGGGTTGGAACCGCCGGGGCAGACGCGACGCTCGACGAGCAACTCATAAAGGCAGCAGCGCGTGGGGACGCGCCGCTGGCCAAAAGCCTTTTGGACAAAGGGGCTGACGTAAATGCCGAGAGAGTTGGTGGCACGGTCCTCATGGCTGCTGCTCGTGCAGGCAACCTGGAGCTGGTAGAGTACTTTATCGACAAAGGGGCTGATGTAAATGCCACGAACGTTCTTGGCCAGACGGTCCTCATGATTGCAGCCGCAAGAGACAACTTGGACATGGTAAAGTACCTTATCGACAAAGGGGCTCACATAAATGCCAAGGACATCCGCGGCGACACGGCTTTGACTTATCTGACTAGGTATATGGATGCTGATTCAACAGAGATGGTCCGATATTTGCGGTCTCATGGAGCGAAGTAATATATCGACATTTAAACACCCTATTTTAAATGAAAACAGGTCAAGTCTCCTCTTGGCTCATGTTGAGTTTTTGTGCGGCCCCCCAAGCGTCAGGGATGAAACAAGAGCGAGTTTGGCCCATCCTGTAAATTCTTCCTAGGCTCTAGTCTTGATAGCGCGTCCGGTCATTGTCCGGTAGGCCCATTCCGCGGCCAGACAGATCGGAACCAGGGCTATCATCGTGATCAACGCGGGCCGTGAGTTTTCGTAGATGTAAACGGACAAGACAGCAAACATGGCAAGACAGCTAACCAGGGAAAGAGTCACGATCCACTTGTTCCCACCTGTTTCAGCCAGCACTCTCAAATGGGCCGCGTGGACACAAGCGTAAATCAACAGAAAAGCACCGCTTCCCATCATTGCGATACCCGACAGATCGAAAAACAAAATGAATACGATCACAAGCCCGGCGGTTATGAATAAGCCGCCCGTCGCGTCTTGCCGCAGCTTCCATGAAAACACGCGGGGCAACTCACCGTCACGTGCGATCATATAGCTGACGTTTGCTGCACCGAAAAGGGTTGCATTGATCGCGGATGCAGTGGAGAACAGCGCTCCTATGGCAATAAGCCTGAAGCCAAAGTCTCCGAGGAACGGTTTGGCAGCTTCCGCCAACGCGTAATCCTTTGCCGCCAGGATGGCCTTGACGTCAAGGTTCCCAATCACCGCGACCGAGACCGCCACGTAGATTAGAATGACAGCGATGACGCTTAAATAAAGGGCCTTTGGAAGCATCTTCCGCGGGTCGTCCATATCTTCAGCCGCGTTTGCCACCAGGCCGAAACCCTCGTACCCGATGAATAGGACCCCCGCGCCGAAAAGAATACCGGAACTCGAAGGCCAGGACGCGGGCGTCAAGTAACCCGGATGAATGAAATACAAGCCCGCAACAGCGAACACTCCGAGAATGATCAGTTTTACAGTGACAATGAACGTTTCCGAGCCACCGACGACCCTCGCGCCTACAACATTGACCGCTGTGAATATTAGGACGATGCCGACGCCGAATCCCTTGGAAATCCAAGGCGGCAAATGCGGTGGAAAAAAGGTCATGGCATACCCGGCAAATCCCTGAGCGTAAAGGGCCAGAGCAATCACGTACCCGACCCACATGTACAGGTTTATTCCGCCGCTCAACACACCGTCCCCGAAGCCCTTAACCAGGAATTCCACGGCTCCTCCTGCTGACGGATAGCGGACCCCGAGCTTTGAGTACGAGTAGGTTGACAGCAGCGCGACAACCCCTCCTATCATAAACGACAACCACATGGCCGTTCCCGCGGCTTCAGCCACAACGCCGAGGATGGAGAAGATCCCCGCACCGATCATCCCTCCTATGCCGATGGACATGGCAGCGAACAGACCGATTTGGCCGGCCGAAGAACGGGCCGATCCACTCCCTGAATTGGAGCCCTGAAGCATCATTGAAGCACCCCCAAAGTACAAGTGGCTCTACTGGAATAACCCGAAACCCTTGCGGCCATTCTTAACTATTTCCAGGAGCCTGTCACTTAATTCCCGAGACAGGCCAAGACCGTTCAATTCCGCTTCCAGCGACTCAACCTTGCCGTGTCCCCCGAGTAATCCGTTCAGCCGCGCGGCCGCGGTAGAGTTGACGAAATCGTTGGGATTAGGATAAATCGCGTCGAACTGCTTCATCAATTCCCCGTGCCTTCTGAGGCTATATTTTTGATGGTACGCCTCAGCCAGATAAAACTCCGTAAAAGGAATAATTTGAGTGTTTATCTTTCGCCCTTTGCGTGCCTGCTCACGGTCCCTTGTTTGAATAGCGATCCTCTTTTGTTCTTCGTCGTGATAGAAAACAGCCGCCATGTATTGTTTTGACCAAGCCTGCTCCGTTGGATTGTGGCTTCGCCAAAACACATTCAACAGGTCTTCGTACGAGATCTGCGCAGGGTCGTAGTCGATTTCTATGGTCTCGGTGTGATCACCCAGGGCATGATACGAAGGGTTTTTCTTCGTGCCTCCCGAGTATCCCACGCGAGTCCGAACCACGCCTTTCATGCTCCCAAACTGGGAATCAGGGCCCCAAAATCAGCCCAAGGCGAAGGTCGCGGTTTCCGTCCTTGCCGGCGCAGAAGCGTCAATGGCCGGTATCGCTTCAATTCCAACTGCTTTCATCTGGGTTTGTATCATGGCTTCTTTCTCCCCGGCGATTCCAAGGTCTGCGGTAGCATCGCTCTTATTAGTGAGATAAAGCAGAGCAAAACAGGAAGCAACTACCAAACAAACAATTGCCGTTATGTACAAGGTCTTATGAAGTCTGTGATTTACCTTTGAGCGCAAGGGATTCGTCGATTCTCCTACGCGGTCCATATTTTTGTCCTGCATCTAAACCTCCGGTTGGACATTCGCCATAGAGGCATATTGTTATAATTTAAGCATTAGTAGAGCCATTGGCATTTGTGAAATCGCGCGGCTATTACTACCTTTCCTTATAAGTGATACGGGATCGCCTTCAAACGGTGAAGATTGTTTGATCCAAAATCAGCACTGACCTGGTTCCCAGGTCAGTGGCACCCAACAGCCTACCGGTATCGGCCTTCGGGTGCCACGGACCGGAGGTCGCTCAGGTCCGTGCGGGATCTACCTGATCCTTCAGTGTTTGAACGTGACCTGGTATGAATGGCCAGTTCAGGCCTCAGCGGAGAACGATTACATTGAAAGAAAAGAGGGACGCAAATCATGAGATTTTTGATAAAGGTGTCGATTCCTGTAGAGTCAGGCAACAAGGCGGCTAAGGAAGGTCGCTTGTCCAAAATCATCGGGTCCATTTTGGAGGACCTGAAACCCGAGGCGGCCTATTTCTTCGCGGAAAATCGGCAGAGGACCGGCCTTATCTTTTTTCACGTGCAGGACAATTCCGAAATACCAAAAGTGGGCGAACCGTGGATGCTCGGGCTGAACGCCAGCATCGAGATACATCCAGCAATGTCGCCCGAGGACTTGCAGAAGGCGGAACCGTACATCGAGGAAGCGGTTAGAAAATATTCCTGAGAAAGGGAAGAATCGTGGAAATTGAAGAGGCTTTCGATAAAATCACGAGCATATTGACGGCTGCAAGCGCTCGAGGGATCACGCCGTCGGTAAGAGTTACTCGTGAGGAGTGGGTCTGTACCATTGAAGACAAACAAGTCAAAACCAACATAATTGCCAAAGAAGGGGAATTAATCATCGTGAATATGGATTTACAGAAAGGGCGACCGGAAGTGGATAGATGCAAGGCCCCTGACCTTGCCCGGGAAAAGATCGTAGAACGGATCGAGAAAGCCTTAACCAAAGTGCGTGCCGATTAATACCGTTTCGCAATTGTTTGCCTAAGCCAGGCGGTAGGCCTCCGGAGCGGAGTTAGGTCAACCGTTCGTAGCGAAGGAGGCCTACCGCCTGGCTGGGAAGTTGTGATCTTTATGGCGAATCAGAATAACGATGGTTTGGCAGGAATAGCCGTTTCTCCCTCTTCGGCGGAAGGTTCGAGGCAAAAAAAAAGCCCGACCGGAAGTCGAGCTTGGAGGGTATGCAAATTGCGGTCGGGCAATAAAATCGGGGGAGGAATAGGGGTAATACCGGCTAAACCTGCATCAGAAGAGAAATCCGATCTGAATGAAAGCCCCATCCATGGTCGTGTCGAACATCGAGGCCGCTTGATCGGTTTTCAGGCTTGCATACCGATAACCGCCTTTGACGAACCCGAAACGGCCGGCTTTGATCGGGATCATGTAATTCAGCCCTATTTCTCCCTCATAACCGAAGGTGTTGCTCATGAAGGCCAGCCCACCTTTGAGGTTAAGAGCGAGAGTGTTGCCTCGATAGTTCTTCAGGCACTTTTCAAATTCCAGACCAGCCACGGCCAAGCTCTTGTTGGTGTCCCAGGTTACCGAGGAAACCGTGCCGGAGGTTGCGCCGATGCTCAATCTGTCCTGGACATACATCCATTCGGCAAAGAAGCTCGTCATGCTGTTGGTCGTCTGGCTGATGTTGAATAACAGGCCTGCTCGGTGCTCATAACGCTCCCATTTGGAGTGGATCGGCGTCAGAGCCGCGAAGCTCGTGCCCGAGAAGGAGAAAGCTGTCTTGGGACTGGCGGTCGCTTCCATCATTATCGGGGTGAAGGAATACCTGAGGCCCCAGCGCGGCCGAAGCTGATAGAAGGCCTCAATAGACCAGATCGGCCTGCCGCTTCTGGGAAATCCCAGATGATCCTCGAAGTTCACCACGGATGCCGCTGCACCGCCGAGCATTTCCGTCCCTTTGCGCACATCGCCACGCATCCTCGTAAAGGTCACTTTCGGGCCAAGGAGGAACTGCCCTTTTGCCGGCGTGGGCAAATAGCATTCCGGTCCCCAGGTAATCGGATTGTATCGGGAGAGACCCCCGAACTTCGACATGATGCCTGGCTTGACCTTCAACGGAGTGGGCTCGGTCGGCTTGACTTTCGCGATAGACTTGTATCCCGGTGGGCAATCAAGCCGAGCGCCGCTAGCGAGTTCTTCGTTTGTGGGCGCGGAGTCTGCGGACGCGACAGCCGGGAAGACTGCGGCGATAATAATCATAATCCACAAGTACTTCTGGTATTTTCCTAACATAACACCCTCCCTCAGTGTTCTAATGACTTGCAATTGGGAGATTAACCAGATTTAAAATATTGTCAAGAAAAAAATCTACCACAACCTTAATAAGTTATACCGAAAAGCTAGAAAACAGTTTAAGAAGAGGCCGTTCGAGGCCTTCCCTGCTCGACCAAAATACGGAGCCGGAACGCGTCATCTTTGAGACCTCCGCAGAGGGCAAGAGGCCCTTTTTGTTATAATGATAAGTAATAATAGCTCGTTATAGCCCCCCCCACCAAGATCGACCAAAAAAGGAACTCATGCCTCCGGCATGAGCCAGGCGGTTCAAGGAGAGATATCAACTTTAAGGGTTAGTGATAAGTGCCTGATTATAATGAGAGTAGTGGGTTAATTAAGAAGGAGCCTCTGGCCGCTGTTGGTGTTCAAACGGTGAGAAACGGTTATTCCAATGCACGATCAAGCCGGTGATGTGAACGTGGGGCGGCAGGGAGAAAGGGTCTCAAGATTCATCCATCTGGCGGAATGGTTTTACGGACGGCAATTGCCCTTCCCGGGTGGCCCGGACGTGTGGTGGGACAGGCTTCCAGCCTGTCTATTGGGATGACCGGCAAGATGCCGGTCCCACCAGCGGGTCGCGAAGCGACAAGAGGTGTATTTTTTGCACGGCGTTCCAGCAGTGGGGATTCACGATGGAGGGGGATTAACGCACTTCGGTGTAGTAGTTTCTCAGGGTGCTACCGCGTTGCCCGATAAAAATGCGGAAACTTGCCAGGCCCCATTTCTGAAGCCGGAAACGTACGGAAGTCCACAATACTCCGAGCCCATAGACCACGGAACGCTGAAAATTGATGGAAGAGGCCTCGGGAAAGTAGCGCGTGGGGCAGGAGATCTCCCCCACGGAGAAATTGAAATAAATGGCCTGGGCAAGCATCTCGTTGTCGAACAGAAAATCGTCCGAGTTTTCCTGGATGGGCAATTCTTCAAGCACTTTTCGGGAAAACGCGCGGTAACCGGTATGAAATTCGGAGAGTTTGGAGCCCAGGAGCAGGTTTTCCACCAGCGTCAGCAGTCTGTTGGATATGTATTTATAAACCGGCATTCCGCTTTTGTGGGCCTTTCCCCCGAGGATGCGGGAGCCCAAAACCACGTCATACTCCCCCGAGACGACCATGGCGGCCATGGCTGAAACCAGCTTGGGTGAGTATTGGTAATCCGGATGGAGCATGACGATCACGTCCGCGTCCGATTTCAGGGCCTCGGAATAGCAGGTCTTTTGGTTCCTGCCGTACCCGTAATTCTTGTCGTGGAGGAAGCAGCGGAGGCCCAACTCTTTGGCCAAAGCAACCGTGTCGTCCGCGCTGCAATCGTCAACCAGGAGGATGTCATCCACGACTTGCCGGTCCAATTCCGAAACAGTCTGGTGCAAGGTTTTGGCCGCGTTATATGCGGGCAGCACCACGGTTATCTTTTTCCCACTGAGCATTTGTAAGATCTCATTCTAAATGGCCGCCCCCCATGGAAGCGGTTCCTGGTTTGGCCCGTTCATATGAAGGCTCATCGGAATTGACCCAAGTGTCCCGCCAAAGGGCGCGGGTAGCGACGCGGCATGCCTTACCCTTGCAAGAGCACAAGGTCCGCCGATGAAGCGTCATTTTCGATGTTCCGAGGCACGGTTCGCTCCGGCCTTTGTCGAGAAGTTGTCAAAATTACACATTCAGAGTCTGGAGCCGCTCCTTACGGTTACGAATCTGCACCATCTCCGCGATTATGGACACACCTATCTCCTCGGGCGTTTCTCCTCCGATGGGCAGGCCGATGGGAGCGTGGACCCTCTGCAAGTCTTCCCTGGAAAATCCTTCTGCCAGCAGGGCCTGATAGATGAGGTTGATCTTGCGACGAGAGCCGATCATTCCAATGTAACCGGCTTTGGTTTTGAGCGCCTCGGCCAGAACGGTCTTGTCGTGGGCATGCCCGCGGGTGACAACGACCAGGTAGCTGTCTTCGTCAATAGGCAGATTCGCAAGAGGATTCGCGAACGAATCCAATACAACGACTTGATCTGCAGAAGGGGCCCGTTCCAAATTTGCGAACTCCGCGCGGTCATCCAACACGACAACCTTGAAGTCCACATACGCGGCCAAATGCGCCACGCATACGCCCACATGTCCGGCACCGAACACGTACGCCGTGCCCGTGGGATGGAGCCACTCAAGGAAAACAGGATAATCGAGGCCCGTCACCTCAAGAAGCTGCGCGGGTTTGAGCAGCCGCGACTGGGGCATTGCTCTGAGGGCCGTCTCGTCGCCGGGAAATCCTCCGATGCGCCGCCCGGAATCATCTATCAGCAGATGTTGAACGGGCGAGGGGTCTTCGCCACCCACAGGCATGGCAACGCTTGTGAGAAAATATCCCGAGGTTTTGTCCCTGCTGACGATCTCCAAACGGCTGAAAATCTCCTCCTTCACCCGATCGGCCGCATTGACAAATTCCACCAGGACTTCGGCTTCACCACCACAAATCATTTCTGCGGATTGAGCGTCCTTGCCCGTGAACGAAAAGAACGCCCTATGAGATGTGCCCGATTCCAGTGCAGAAGCAGCGAATCGCTGGACCGAGGCCTCGAGGAGGCCACCTCCGATGGTTCCAACTATGCCGCGGTTCTTCCGCACCAGGAAACGAGTCCCCACATGCCTTGGAGAGGAACCTCGCACCGATATAATGGTCGCGAGCACAAAATCCTCGCCCTTGCGGAATTCTTCAACAGCAGTTCGCCATATTGAAAGCATGTTCCCTGGTCCACTCCCGGGCGACTGAGACGCCGCCCCGCGCCTGATACGACCGAATTGAAAAGCGTCCGTTTGTAATATAACTTTAGACTGCCAGCATACGCAGTGACCCGGAGGTTGTCAAGGCTGGGCGTGCGTCCATGCCGGCCCTTGAACATCGCGTTAGATCTGTGCGCGGCCATGTGGTATCCTCTCCGGGAAAAATTTGCGCTTAAAGCGCGATTGGCCGGGAAGCGGGTCATATCTTCAGTGAAATAAGACGGGGGCATGTATGAAAAAGATTTTTGCGATTTTCAGCCTCATGGCTTTTCTGATTTTGCTGCCGATGTCAGTGAGTTCCGACTATGAACTAGTGAGCTGCTGCCTCAAGGGGTGCGGCTGACGGTCGAGCGACGAGCCGAAATGCTTGGAGATTCCGAAATCGGAATGCAAGCGACTCGGCGGCCAGGTGGTCGGTGACTGCCTATTTTGTAACTAGAGCGACCTTAGAGAACCGGAGAGGTTTCCCCGACGTTTGTGCGGGCAACCCGGATAATGCGGCGGGCAAGCCGTGACGACGATCCATGTCGGCCAAGTATTCTTTCAATGGAGGTATTCAGAATATTTCCGGCAAACGAGTGATTCTAGCCAGGCACGGCCAGACAGTTTTCAATCAGGATAACTTTGTGATGGGCCGGTCGGACTCTCCGCTGACCGAGGTGGGCATACAGACGGCGAAACAGATGGCACGGATGCTGAAACCGGAAGGCATCGCCGCAGTCTTTTCCAGTCCGCTTGGGAGAGCGACTTCCAGTGCCAACATTTACGTGGAACCTCTGGGCCTTCCAATTGCCCTGCGCGATGGCATGGCCGAACTCTCTTGCGGCCTATGGGAAGGCAAGCCTCGTAGCGAATTTACTCAGCACGCGTGGAAGCTGAGAGAAACCTGGCAACAAAAGCCTCCTGACGGGGAAAGTTATGAGGACGCGGAAAATCGGGTCGCGGCGGTCATTAGAGAGATTCGGACAAAAAGCGTTCCACCGGTGGTTCTGGTAGTAGGTCACGCGGGGGTCAATCGTGTTTTCTTGAAGCTCTGGTTGGAATTGCCGGAAGACACGGCAATCGAGATCATGTTTCCTCACGACATTGTCTATCTGCTTGAAGGCGACAACAGGGTTCGCGGCAAGTCAGCCGCGGGGGAGGAATTCAGCGGGTTACTCGTCGAAACGGAGCGCTTCTCTGGTGACCATCAGCGGGGCAGCCGCTAGCCTTTCGTGAACCGGCTCGCCAAGGTCGATTCGATGAGGAACCAGTGGGGAAACCTTTGCACGCACTATAACGTTCCACCCTACCCGGTTATAAGGGAAGACTCTCCCCAGCGCTCTATCTATCCAGCTTAGGGCGTCCAATCTTAAGAACTCCTTGTGCGAAAGCCGCAGGGCCGGCAGTTTGTAAGGAACCAGGTAAACCGATCGCCAGCTAAAGCTGCCAAAACCCGCGCGCTTCAATTTACGTCCCAGACTCATAGGTGTATAGAATCGCAGATGAGTGTCGTCCCAACCGCACCACTCCTTGTTTCCTTGGATAGTGCGCCGGTACGTGCCTTCAAGGAGATAATTCAAGGATAGCGAATTCTGGGTGCTCAGCACTAAGGAGCCGCCCGGGGCCAGGGCCTTCCTGGCCGCTAAAAGCAAATCTTCGTCGTCAGCAACGTGTTCCAATACGTCTTTCATAAGAATGACATCGAAGCGAGGCCTGCCGATCAGCGAAGGAAAGGTCTCACTCAGAATGAATCTGCATGCTTGTTCGACGCCTTCGCGGCGGGCAAAGTGCTTGGCCGCGGCCAGGGCCCCACTCTCCGCGTCTACCCCTACGACTTCCACTGCGCCGCCTTCAGCCGCGTGGACCACAAACATCCCTCCGCCGCAACCGTAGTCGAGGAAATGCTTGCCTTCCAGATTGCCGACTAAATCGCGGATGTACGCGTTCTTTACCCTGCTATAAGCCTTGGACTGTTGGTCCATGTAGGCTTCGAGGGCC
Organism: Desulfomonile tiedjei; assembly: GCA_016212925.1. NCBI lineage: Bacteria > Pseudomonadati > Thermodesulfobacteriota > Desulfomonilia > Desulfomonilales > Desulfomonilaceae > Desulfomonile > Desulfomonile tiedjei. The sequence goes on along the minus strand of JACRDF010000048.1, from coordinate 220,756 downwards.
CTTTCCGGATCTTGCGACCTCAGCCAATGGCCTTCTGGGTAAAGCTTTCTGTTCATATTCATGCGATACACTTCCGCTTGGGCAAGCCGCGACTTCTCATTCTTATGATGCAGTCATTGCGCAATCAGTTCCATTGTCGATCTTTCACTCTTCCGGTCGGGACAACAAACGCGTTCGTAAGCACTCCTCCGTTGGTGGGACAGGCTTCCTGCCTGTCTATTTGAATGACCGGCAAGATGCCGGTCCCACCGAAGAACGGAGATTGCTTTTCCGCGGAACGGGGGACTTGACTCCTCGCAATGACCAGGTGATACGAGCGACACCAATCCTGGAGGCGGCTCGCTGGTATTTCCCCACACATCAGTGGGGCACCATGCGCGGCGCGGCCGGTCATATCTCAGAAGCTTAGCAGCTCTCGGTACACCTTTTCCCACGCTTCCCTCTCCCTGGATGGTGAGAATTCCTTCATTCGGGTCCTTCCCGCGCTGCCAAGCTCCTGAGCCAGCCTCGGATTGTCCATGATCTCACGCAGCGCGGCTGCCAGGGCCTGGGAATCTCCCCAGGGAACCAGCAGACCGGAGACGCGATCTTGCATCAGGTCTTCAACCGCGCCGGTACGCGTCGCGATTGAAGGCACGCCTGAAGCCATAGCTTCCATCAATATGTTAGGGCATCCCTCGGTAAGAGACGGGAGGACAAACACGTCCAGGGTACGCAACCACTCGGGTATTCGTTCATGCGCTAGCGGCTCCAACAAATGGCATAAGGTTCCAAGACCTGTCGAATCACGCATATGCTCAAAAACGGCTCGCTCCGAATCTCGGAGTTGCCCTCGTAGCTCCAGTCTCAGGCCCTCAACGGAGCCTAGCTGGGCCACGGCTTTGAAAAGATAGGGAAGCCCTTTCGCGTATTTGAATATTCCCGCGCAGCCTATTCGGAACGAATCGTCCGCGTTTCTCGTTCGCGACCAGCTTTCCCCGGGGATTTCCACTGAGTTGTAGATTACCCGAGCCTTGCCTTCCATTGGAGTGAGCGCGTGGGCCATTTCCACCAGGTCGCGGCTCAGCGCAACCACAATATCCGCGTTTTCCAGCCCACTCCGACAAACAGCTACTTTTTCCGGGCTGAAGATGTATTTCTTTATGTCATTGCCGACCACGGTGACGATGGATGCCACGTGCATTCTGGCCGCGAGCATACCCGCGACAAATCCCACAGGGTAGAGAAAAAAAGAATGAAAAAGATCGAATCCCTCGTCTCGATGAAGCATTTCCAGAGATTGATACATCATCTGCAAAGTCATGTTGTGCGGGCAATCCCAAAGCTCTCGCGGCGAATCGGTCATGGTTTCTTTGCCGACTCGTATCCGGTGGACCGTGATCCCGCCAACAGTTCGGGTTTCCCGGTTTTCATCGAGAAGTACCGGCCCGGTGGAATCCACCACCAGGTGAGCAACGTGAACGTCCAATCCCATGTCAGCCGCGTGACGGGCTACCCGTTCCACCGTCCGCGCGAGGCCGCCCCATTGCTCCGGGGGGAATTCGGGTGTAGCTATGCAGATCTTCTTGCCAGGTTTTTCAGCCGGGTTCATGTATTGATCGCTTTTTCCCTTTTCGGGAATGTTGCCGTCAGGTATCGTTGTAATCATCTTTCTACCATCGGATGAACCGGAGAGGAACAAGAATAGATGTCCTGCCCCTTGCGTCGCCAACCATTGCGCGGAGGTTCGTAATGCACCATACCGTGATCACCAACGCCATGAAAGTTCGTAGGGCGGGCTGTGCCCGCCATCTTTTGAATTCCTGGCCAACACGCATTCTCACGTTCCTGACGCGGTCGCTGGCTATGATTTTGGTTTTGACCCTGCTGCCTTCCCTTTCAATCGCAGGGGCCGATGCCTCTAAGAACGCGCAACTCACACGAGCAGCGGCAGGTGGGGACCTGGCTGTGGTCAAAACGCTTCTGAACCAGGGCACTGGGGTTAACGCTAAGGATGACTTTGGGATGACTCCACTGATGTGGGCTTCTGACAAGGGTCAACTCGAGGCCGTGAGACTCCTTTTGGAAAAAGGAGCTGAGGTCGATGCAAAGAATAATTATGGCATGACAGCATTGATGAAGGCTTGCGTCAACGGTCACCTTGCGATTGTGAGCCTGCTTCTGGACAAAGGGGCTGATGGCAACGCTAGGGACGACAGTGACATGACCACATTAATGACCGCTTCCAATGCAGGTCACTTGCGAGTTGTAAAAATGCTTTTGGCAAGAGGAGCGGCTGTCAACGCATCTACATATTTCGATGGCCGGACGGCTCTAATGGAAGCGTCCGAAGAGGGCCACCTTACCGTTGTCAGGCTACTTCTGCAAAAAGGCGCCCACGTCAATGCAATGACAAACAAAGGCTCCACGGCATTGTCGCTGGCTTCTGAAGGGGGCCACACCCAAATCGTGGAACACCTCAAAGCGCACGGAGCGAAATCCAGAAAAACCAGGCGGCAAATGAAATGATGGGCTTTTGGCCTCGGAGCGGTTTATGCGAGTCGGCATAGTCTTTCACAAGAATCCTTTTGGTCCGCCAACGGGCATTGATCTGGTGCGGTTGCGCGCGGTGGCAACAGCGCTGACCGGAAAAGGAATCGAGGTGGAAATTGTAGCTCCGGTTGAAAGAGAGAGGGAGCTGGAGGAAGGGATTCCGGTACGCGCGCTGTCGGTTCTAAGGCAGTCCGGCCGGTACGATCTAGTCAAGACTTGCTATCACCAGTCGATCATGCTTGTGGAAGACCACAAGGGACCTGTGGTCTCCCGGATAGTGAGAGTCGTGGACCACAAACTGCCTGAACGCGATGACGCTTTTCGGGCAACACTGCTTTCCTGCCAGGAGCGCATCAGAACTCGTGCCTCGGCTCTCGCGCTGAACAACATTGAGAACGAACATCGGTGGCGTGGACTCTACGGCTCGGAACTGCCCATTGTTCTTGCTCCGACCGGATGTCCCGCGACTATTCCTCCTTCGAGAGGCAATCCGTTTAACCGCAATCTGCCTGTAGTGCTGTTTCTCGGTAGTCTTGCCGCGCCTCGCATGGTCCACACGCTCAATCATGCGGCCCGGAGGCTGCGCGGCAAGGCTGAGGTTCATTTGGTAGGTCTCAACAAGGCCTGCCTGTACGGCGGGGACGAAGATTGTTCGCTGGACCCGCTGGTTATTGACCACGGCGAACGCAGCGAATCGGATGTGTGGGATTATATCCGGCACGCGGCCATGGGTTTGGCCGTGGCAACCGGACCGCATGGCTTTGACAATGATGTGTCCAAAATCCTGAACTATCTCAGGGGTGGGCTTCCAGTGCTGTCAGAGGAGCCCATTCTTAATAATGATCTTGTACGTCAGACTCAATACGGAGAGACCTTTGATTTCGGCGACATGGATATGCTGGTCCAAAAAGCGTTGGACCTGCTTGAAAACCCTCCCACGGAAAGGCGCGAACAGGTAATGTCCTTTATGGCCGAAGAACATTCGTGGGACAGACGTGTCGAGACCTACGTGGAATTGTTCAATAGGATACTCAAATAATGAAAGTTGTGCTCGTGCGGCCACCGTTCTATGCCCTTTTCGGGGTCACCACGCCGAAAATGAAGACCTATCCTCTGAACCTGCTTTATTTGGCCACGTACGCCAGGGACAAGGGCGGCCATGAAGCCGCAATCGTGGATGGTGAAAACATTTCGGTTCCCGGCCTGGAACCGCTCGGTTCGTCCGCACAAGACCCTGCAATTTTGATGCACGAGGGAATTCCTCGGATGGTGGAGGTGCTAGGTAATCCCGAACACGCTCTCTGGGTGGAAATGGAGCGCCGCGTTCTTGCCGAAGACCCGAATCTTGTGGGCATCACGTGTAATTCCGGAAACATGGATACTGCCCGCCTCATGGTGGCCAGGCTCAAAAAACACAAGATTCCCGTCATTCTCGGAGGGAGCCATCCTACGGTGCTCCCGGAGCAGAGCCTCAATTACACGGCTGCGGACATGGCCGCCATTGGTGAAGGGGAACCAACGTTGCTCCGCGTCCTCGATGCGATCGGCGGGAAAGGATCTCTCGAAGCGATTCCGTCACTTGCGTGGCGAAACCATGATCGCATAGTCGTGAACCCCAAGGGGAAACTGATCGTTTCGGTGGACGATCTGCCGATACCGGACCGCTCTTTCATCGACCGGTCAAATTATTTCGGTGAGGTGATCCTCACAGGCCGAGGCTGCCCTTTCAATTGCGCTTACTGCGCTTCCAGGAATATTTGGGGTCGAAAGGTCAGGCTACGTTCGGTGTCTTGCATAATCGAGGAGCTGCAAATGCTCAAAGACCGGGCCGAGGCCTTGGATGAACAATCCCCGCCTCAATCGAGCGCTTCGATAACCAAGGACTCCTTTGACCACCGACCCGGCCGGTGGGTTGTAAAAGTGGTGGATGATACCTTCACAGTGAACAAGCAACGCACGTTGCAGCTCCTGGATGAAATTGTTCTCCGCGGGCTCAATTGCTTCGAATTCACCGGTGGGGTGCGCGCGGACACCCTTGATGAAAACCTGGTCACCCGGATGCGGGAAGCTAATTTCCGGCGTGTGACCTTGGGGATTGAAAGCGGGAGTCCGCGAATTCTGAAGATGATTCGCAAGGGAGAGACGAACGAGGACGTGAAGAGAGCCGTTAAGCTGTTGAGAGAAGCAGGAATCCACTCACACGGCTTTTTTATGATTGGGCTGCCCGAAGAGACTCCGGAAGATATAGAACTCTCCAAGAAGCTGATACTGGAAGTTCAGCCCGACCACGTTGAAATAAACATGGTTACGCCTTACCCCGGCACTGACATCTTCGAGAAGCTGATTCCCGAAGACCCCATGAAGATCGACCGATGGTATAGATGGTTCCATCAAGGGATGGCAACTCATTCAGAGCGATTGGGTTACGATTTGGACGCCGCGTATGAGGATTTCGTCGAATTCGCTCGTGGGTACAATGCTCGTTCGAATCACTGATTCTCGTCCAGGATTTCCTCGACGTACCATGGCAAAATCTTCGGCTCCACCTCAGGCACGTCTTCTATGGCGACGTTCCCTATTCGGAAGAACTGCCATTGCCCGCGCAATTCGTTTCCGAGAGGCCTCGGTTGGGGTTCGCCGATCGCTCCGGACAGTGGCGGCAATGCAGTTGGAGACAGCGGCATGCCTCCCACGTCTTTAATGATCACGCCCTGGTAGTTGTTGTTATGGTCGTACGCGAGATATTGCTTGTAGATTTTCGGTGCCTGGGGCTCCGTCATGGATGCCTGGATGAAACCCGCGTATTTCCCCTTGGCGTCGAACAGAGTGAACCGCCTTCGCACATCGTCCCACAACGATGATCCAATGATATTGCCCGTGTTCCGGTCCACAATGGAGTACTTGCCTTCAAACTGCATGGATGGCTGCAAATTGAAGCTGTATTCAAAAATGGGTTTTTCTTGCTGACTCAAGGAATCCGCGGGATTGCCGTCCCCAAGCGCGGTGCTGGCCAAACCTGTGATGGCAACTGCCATGAGCACTGCTCTCAAGAGGGGGAGTCTTATCGGCTGTGGTTTGCTACAATTCCAAGTCAAGAGAACTCCTCCGGAAACTCCCCTCTTAACATGGTCTCGTATTCGACTTGCCATTTCTCACCAAACATCTGCCTGCACATGTTTTCCATATCTTTTTTATATCCTTCGGGATCTCTTTGTTTCCACTCTTTGTCGCGATCTTTCGCCTCGTTACACACCGTTTCCATTGATCTTTTTTGATGCAGCAGGCCAAAAGCTTCGTCGATTTCAGCCAGGTTTTCGTCTTTCGCCGGGTCTTTTTTCATGTCGTTTACTCACCCTCGTCGCCGGTCTTTGGAATTATGTGAATGATATCACAAAACCGCCTATGAGACCCCGAAGGTTTCAAAATGTCGTTCCACCGGAGAGACCGCCAAATCCACCCTTAATCCCCCCTTTATAAGCGGGTTGTTGTATTTGACAACCCCATTTTTTCTAAACGGGGGTAAATCATGATGGGGGCGCTTCGTTCTCTTGCTTATCGACTGCGATACGGGCGGTATCCTTCAAGACCCGGAGTAGTTCATGTCGAATTTGGTATTCTAACACGAGGGGCTCAGCATATGCCTCTGGATTATAATGCCTTGCAACGTCAGTTTGAGTTAAAGGGTACCGGAGAGACTTCGCAATTCCTGAAAGTAGATCAAGGTAAGCGTAATGAAGAAGCCCCTCATTTCCAGGACGAGATTGTTGAGAGCTTAAATTGTAATAATTATGCCACAATTCTATTATGCGTGGCTTGTTGGCAAATATTACATCAATCAAATTCAATGAATTCACCAACTCGGACGATTGGAAACCTCCTGCGCGGTAAGCCATGAGCACTTCAAAAAGTCTCTGCTGGGCTTCGAGTTTTCGTCTATAGTACTGATACCAAATGGAAAACCCGAAGGAGAGAATAATGGCTATGCTGGGGCCAGAAATCGTAGCGACAAGGGTTAATAAAGAAGGATCTGGAGAGGACATGTCAACCTCCGACCTTATCATTTATTAGGGCCTAAATGGCCTTAACATACTGAGTATAACGGGAAAGGTCAAGGATAACATGCGGAAATCGCGAAACAAAATACAGATTGCCATGAACTTATCTTTTCAGTTGCGCAATCACAAGGGGTTGCGCGAAGATCCTTTTTGGCAACCATACAAGCTCGTGAGTTTATGGGACATGTTGCACATATACGCTAAATCATTCGCTGCGACTTGTCAGAGGCTGTCTAGCTTTAGTGCTATGTTGTTCGCTGCAAAGCGGGCACAAGGTGCCAATGTTCCGCCCACCAATGGAGATCAGCTCCTTGAAGGATTAAAACTATCCGAACTTGTTGATGATTTTGAAGCAATGGAATTGCCATTAGCTAGTAAGGCAGCCCAAAGGCTTGCGAATTATTTGAAGGATAACCCAGCAGCGCAAGCTGAGCGCGTTGAATGTGATATTCGTGAATTGATTAAGCGATTCAACGATGAATTAAATGACAGGCTTTTTATGATGCTCTTGTCGTCGTCTGCCCAATACTATGAACTTCCAGGCACTATTCTGGGAAAACAGATTACAGAGTGGTGGCCTGAATTAATTGAAGATGCAACAGAGGCCGGGAATTGTTTCGCACTTGGCCGCTATACAGCATGCGTGTTTCATCTAATGCGCATTGTAGAGCGATATGTTCAAAAAATGGGAGATGATCTTGGCTTGCCTGAAAAAATAACCCGTGAGAAAGAGTGGGGCTACATTCTTAATAATATGAGAGGGCCAATCAAAAAACGTTATCCCAATGAAAAAAATGACATGAGGGTGCGGTATGAGGCCGTAATTGCTTCCCTTGACACAGTAAGAATCACTTGGCGAAACAGGACAATGCATCCAAAGGCAACCTATACGAAAGAAGAAGCAGAAAAAATCATTAGAGCAGTCCAAACATTCACTGAAGACTTTTCAGTGTTATCAGGCTTCTTCAGCCTTTGGTTGTTCTTCAGGATCTTTGCATTTTGACAAAATCCGCTTCATAGCCTCTTCAAATCTTTCTTCTGCGTCCTCAGCCTGAATCCGCTCGGCAGTCTCTATGAACCGAGCGGATCTTTCCAGATCATCCGGTTCAGGTTTCTTCTTTCTGCCCATTGCCTTTTTGCTTCTCCTTGTCAATTAGTCGTTTGATAGGTTAACCGCCTTCCCGCTACGCCTTTCAGGAGTATGGCGGCTCTCTCGGTGTCAGGAATTCCCTTACCACAACGATTATTATACCTGAAATCGAATTCCGCAAGATAGCGGTGCAGATGCTCTTTCTTGCAATGCTGATAAACACCCTTCATGCCACGCTTGAAGATGGAAAAGAAGCCTTCAGCGCAGTTGACATGAATTCCCTTGTCTTCCGCTGAAACATACTCGCCTCGACGGTGGCAAACAACCTGATGGTCTGCAAAATGATCTTTGAGGTAACGATATTGTCCGCCCTCGTCAGTCAGTACGCGGGCCTCTTTGTCGATGTTTTCTTTGAGAATGGGCACGAGAGTCTTAGCGTTTATACTGTCAACCACGAAGCTGCGCGCCGAGCGCGAATCACGGTCAATGAGTGACAAGACTTTGCGCTTGTGACCGGTTCCGGGCTTTATTTCTGCCCCCGGTTCATTCCAAATAAAAGTCTCGTCAGACTCGACGCTTCCCCCATTTGCGCCAAAGGGAGCCAGGTCGCCACTTCTCATAGCTTCACGGATACGATGCCCCATGAACCACGCAGTCTTAAGGGTAACGCCCAGGGTGCGATGGAGTTGATTCGCGCTGATTCCCTTCTTTGACGCGGCAATCAGATAGATCGCTGATACCCACACGTCAAGCGGAACGTGGCTGTCCTCGAAAATAGTCCCGATCTTGACAGTGAACTGCTTCCGGCATACATAGCACTTGTAAAGCCCCTTTCGGTAGCTTTTGCCATGCAACTTGCCGATTCGCTTGGTAGCGCCGCAATGGGGGCAAACGGGGCCTTTGGGCCAAAGCAACCCTTCAACGTACGCGTACGCGGCCTCTTCGTTATGGAATCTTGGGTGGGAAATAATTGAGTTTTTCATGGCAGTCCCCCTTATCTGGACCTAATTTAACACAAGGCAGTGGGGTTGTCAAGTATAATATCGCGTTTATAAAGGGGGTATGGGGGGATTTGGAAGCATTTTCTACTGATGGCTCGAACGGGACGCAAGATTGGCTCCGTTTTATCAATTGACTCTACCAACGTACCTGTTATCATGTTTTTAGGGGCATTATATCTGTCACGGCAACTGTAACGCGAGACGGTTTCAATAACTTGGAAGCGCTCGAAGACAGGCCGGAGCAACGTTTGCCTGCCAAGAATACCTTTCCTCTTCTCTGCCCCTCGTTCAGGACCTCCTGAATGTTTGCGAACGCTTCCCGGAATCCATGAACTCACTCTAACCCGAAGCAACCTCAGGAGGGGGCCAATGAAAGAAAAAGGGTCTTACGACAGGTTGAAGTTCGTGGAAGACGCTCGGGCATCCGAACAGTTGAGGCTGGACAAAGTGGAGGCGTGGAAGCAGCAAAACCAACCCTGGATCAAGGAAAATGGCCCCATGCCCTTCGATGTGCCGAAGCTGATTTTTGACGGCAAGTAAGGGGCTGATTTAGGCCCATTACCGCAAGGACCAAAGGGCGATCTCTCGCGGAAGCGAGCAAGGATGTACCTTACTCTGCCTTTGAAGGTTTCAAGCGAGCGGGAGAGAGGAGGAGTTCGTGTCAATTACGCCAACGGAAAGACAGAACATCAGGCTGGGTTGAGATCAGGAAAGGTCCGGGAAAACCTTGCACAAGAAAGCTCTGCCGGAGAAGCCCTGTTTAAGACCACGAGTGCACAAAATGCTGCTTCCTGAAACGTCGAAACTTTTCATTCTTCACACTCTCTTAACAATTCCATAACAATCTTTTCTGTGTTAATTTACCGGCCCATTCGCGGTAGACGGTTCTGTTCACAAATCGGGTAAACAGCGCCAAACGAAGATCTCTGGGCTGTTGTGCGGCTTGGCATAAAGCGGTGTTTTTTGTTATGCAGCCGCGCGAGCCGCATTTTTGTCATTCTTCCGCCTGACGTTGAGCCTTCGGGCGGAAGGAAGGCAAATTGAGGGGCTATGACGGTAGAGCTGTACCTCCTTATATTGAGTGTCCTTGCGGGCGCGTACATGGCCTGGAACATAGGGGCCAACGATTGTGCCAATGCAATGGCCTCCGCTGTTGGAGCCAAGGTCATCACGCTCAGACAGGCCCTCGTGTTGGCCACAGTCTTAACCTTTTTGGGCGCCACTTTTGTGGGATCTCACGTTGCGCAGACGATTCGAAAAGGAATCGTTGACTCACAGGCCATAGGCGATCCGAAGATGATTTGGATAGGCCTTCTTTCAGCCCTGATGGCTGCCTCGCTTTGGGTTTGTCTATCCACGTACAGGAACTTGCCGGTTTCCACTACTCATTCCATTGTCGGAGCAATGATCGGGATAGGCCTTGTCGCTGGCGGTCCCAGTTCGGTGCACTGGGGGCAGGTGGCATACATTGTAGCGTCATGGGTGTTGTCTCCGCTCTTGAGCGGGTTAGCCGCGTTCTTACTAATCAAGTTCATTGATAAGGCCATTCTCAGCCGGATGGACACCGCCAAAGGAGCGGTGATGACGAGCCCGGTGCTCGTGGCGGCAACGGTTTTCATCATGACTCTTGCTTTGTTCCTTGAGACCCCCCTGGGCCAGAAACTTGGCATCCACGGAATCGGAGTTGTGATCATCCCCTGCGCCACGGCTATTCTCGGGTATTTGGTCTGTTTCTTTACCTTGCGGGCCATGCTTCTCAAGGGAAAGCTGGGCGTGGCAGAGGAGATTTTCCGTTACTTGCAGGTAATGACTTCTTGTTATGTCTCATTTGGCAACGGAGCCAATGATGTGGCCAATGCTATGGGGCCATTGGCGGGAATCTACTATATATACTCGACTGGGTCCGTGGCTGAGCAGGCACCGGTGCCGGTGGCCTTGCTCGCATTTGGCGGGGCCGCTATTTGCCTCGGAATTTGGACGTGGGGCTACAGGGTCATCGAGACCATGGGCTCAAAAATAACCGAACTGACTAGCGTACGCGGATTCACCGTGGAATTCTCCGCTGCGTCGGTGATCCTTATTGCCTCCATGATGGGGCTCCCGGTATCCACCACTCACGCGGCCGTAGGAGCGTATGTTGGAGTCGGGCTGGCTAGGGGATTGCAGGGCCTGCTTGACCTCGCTATTCTCGCAAGGATCATGGTTTACTGGATTATCACCGTGCCGGTGGCCGCGGCCACATCGGTGGTAATCTACCTACTACTCTCAGCCCTCTTTTAGGGAGGTCGATTATGAGAATCGTATTGTCAAACTTGCTAAAACGCTCACCTTTTGAAAACACTTTCAAGCACGCGGTGAAGGTTGCACAGTGCGGCCCTCTCTTCGTTGAGGCGGTGCAAGCCTATTTCAAGCCTGATCGCAATAAATTCGAGTTCCTCAAAGAGGAGATACGCGATATCGAAGCGGAAGCCGATCGCCTGAAACGAAATATCCGTGCCCACCTGCCTGCTTCCATACTCATGCCTGTGGAAAAATCGGTGTTTTTCACCTTTCTGAGAGAAGCGGACAAGGTGGTTGATTGCGTAAAAAACTCCTTGTATTGGATGTCCTATTGCGACCTGGTTTTGCCGCCCGAGATCCAACGAGACTACATCTTACTTGTGAAAGAGGTAGGAGATTACCTAGGCTTATTACCGGAAATGGTCCTGCGAGCGCACAATTATTTTAGGAGCCGCATGGAACAAGATCGTATCGCAGTGAAGGATATCATCAGGGAAATCCGATTCCGAGAAAAGGAGTCGGATGATCTGGAAAAGACCCTATTTATTCGACTTTGCGCGGACCAAAGCATTCCCCCGAGAACCTATTTCCTGATGATTCGGCTGGTCGAAACTACCGGTGATATTGCCGATCACCTGGAAAATTCTTCGGACATGATGAGGGCCATGATAGCCAGATGACGCTGGTTGGAAAGTGGCATTATTTTGCTTTGGAATAATTATGGCAGTTGCACAAAGGATTGTTTCCTTAACTCCGCAATAATTGCCCAAGCCACGAAACATGGTTCCGGGGTTTTGCCCCTGGAGCGGGCTCAGGGTTGTCCTTGCGAGGAGTAAAACGACTAGAAGCGGTTGCAAAACCTCGGATGGCATGTAACCGCGTGATATCGCGTATGAAATAAGCCCTTGTACTCCCTATGTTTTTGGTATATTCATCTCACCGGAGGTAAGTCCGGTGAGCAAACGAGTCGTGTACCTGACCGATGAGCAATGGAAGAAGATCGAGCCCCTCATTCCCAAGTCCCCTCCTCGACCGAAAGGAGGTCGGCCCAGGGCGGATGACCGCTTGGTCTTTGAGGGAATCCTCTGGATACTCAAGACGGGAGCCCGGTGGAAGGACCTCCCTGACAAGTATACGCATCCTTCAACGTGCTGGCGTCGCCTGAAACAATGGTACGAGGCCGAAGTTCTCAAGGATATGTGGAGGGCCTTTCTTTCGGAGCTGGATGCCAAGGGCGTGCTTGATTGGGAAGAATCATTCATCGATGCGAGCTTCTTCCCGGCAAAAAAAGGGGTCCAGCGGTCGGAAAGACCAAAAGGGGAAAGGGAACAAAGCTCATGGTGGTGGTCGATGGCAAGGGTATTCCTCTGGGAAGCCATACCGACTCTGCTTCGCCAGCAGAGGTCAGGCTCGCCGAAAAGACACTCCAGCAAATCAAAGTCCCCAAAGCGGGGCCGGGCAGACCGCGGACTCGGCCGAAGAGAGTAATTGGAGACAAGGCGTACGACAGCGATCCCTTGCGCAAGAGACTCAGGAAACGGGGTATCAATCTGCTTTCTCCTCATCGACGCAACCACAGGAATGTTAACAGACAAGATGACCGACTATGGGATCGCTACAGGAGACGATATACAGTCGAGAGAACTTTCAGTTGGCTTGGCAACTTTCGACGCATCGTAGTCCGTTACGAGCATCAGGTCGGCATGTACGAGGCTTTCCTTCAGATCGCCTGCGTCATGATCATCATAAAACGTTTATGAGGTTTTGCAACCGCCTCTAAGCAATCCCGGTTTCGGTGGGACCGGCATCTTGCCGGTCATTCAAATTGACAGGCGAGACGCCTGTCCCACCAACGGAGATTGCTTCCAACGGACCACAAATTAGGTATCGGCCGCAAGCTCTTTATGGCTTGTCACAGGTCAGGCGAAATCCTTTCCTCGATGGCGATGAATCTCGCCGGTAATCATATAAATCACGTCCTCCGCAATGTTTGTGGCATGGTCCGCTATACGTTCGAGGTGGCGAGAAACCAGCCACAGGTTGATCATGGCTTCGATATGTTCTTGGTTCTTGCGGATTTCAGCAGCGAACTGTGCCTGCATAGCCTCCTTCATGAAGTCAACATCGTCATCTTGAGCGCAAACCTGGAAAGCCAGGTTCAGGTCCATGTTTACGAGTGAATCCAGGCTCTTTTGCAGCATCTCTTCGGTCTTTTGACACATGGTCACATAGTCGAACGGCACTTTGAGCCCCTCTTCGGGGGCGATAAGTTCCGCGCGTTCGGCAATGTTCACGGCCAGGTCCCCGATCCGCTCCAGATCGTTGTTTAACTTGAGGACAGCAATAATGTATCGCAGGTTGTCGGCGACGGGTTGGTGCAGGGCCAAGATTTTGAGGCACTCTTCTTCCACGTCGACTTCCGTATGATCTATTTCCACATCGCCTTCGACAACTCTCCGTGCCAGTTCGGGGTCTCTGCATTCGATAGCTTTTACGGCCATGCGAAAGCGTTCTTCCACCAAAGCGCCCAAGGAGATGACGCTTTTATTCAACTTGTCGATATCTCGTTGAAGCTTCACTCTCATAAATCTAGCCCTTCCAGCGTTTGGATGATTTGCCCGGCCCATCCATTTAGGCGGGCAGGTGAATAGAAAATGTGCTTCCGCGGCCGATGAAACTCTCAACCTCGATGCGGCCTCCATGAGCTATTACGATGTGCCTGACAATCGAGAGACCTAGTCCTGTGCCTCCCACTTTGCGGCTCCTTGCCTTATCCACACGATAAAACCGCTCGAATATGCGTGCAAGATGGTCTCTCGAAATTCCGCAACCGTGGTCTTGAACGGTGATAACAATTTCGTCGCGGGCCTTGTGGCCCTCCACCTTTACGCTGCTCTCGGGCTCACTGTATTTGATAGCGTTATCCACCAGATTGACGATAGCCTGTTCCAAGAGGGTGAGATTGATCTCCGCATTCAGGCCGTCGTCAACGGCATATTCCAGCCTTATGTTCTTCGGCTGCGCCTTGTCTCGGCACGTCTTTTCCACAGCCTCGAAAACTTCTTTGATTGAGCCCGTCTCCAGCGCTATTTCTCCCTTTTCAGCGTCTCTCTCTATCCGCGAGAGGCTTAAAAGGTCTTCTATGATAAGGCTGAGGCGATCGGTGTGTTTGATAACTATGTCCAAAAAGCGCTCAGCGTTTTCCGGATCGTTCAGGGCCCCTTCCTTCAGCGTCTCCAAGAAACCTTTTATGGACGTGATCGGCGTTTTGAGTTCATGAGAAACGTTGGCTACGAAATCGCGGCGTATTTTCTCTACGGTCCTTAAACGGCTGATGTCGTTCAGCACTATCAAAGCCCCAAGGATATGGCCTCCGGCATCTGTTAAGGTCACTCCATGAGCCTGAAGGAATTTGTCCGGGTCCCCGATAATGACTATTTCTCCCTCAACCAGCATGCGGCCGGCCAGTGTGCTTGTAACAAACCGGTGCAGGTCGGTATTTCTGATTGCCTCCTGTACGCTCCGCAGACGAACTTTGGTTGCATCGATCTGGAACAGCTTTTCCGCTGACTGATTAACCCTTAGGATACGCTCGCGTGTGTCCAGAACAAGCACCGCCTCCACCATGGCGGATAGTACGGCTTCGAGTTCATTGCGCTGCTGGGTAATAGTAGTTAGGCGTTGATGGAGTTGCGCGGCCATCTCGTTCATGGATTCCGCGAGGGCCCCGAGTTCTTCCGATCGGGGAGTCTCAACCCGAAATTGTAGATCCCCTTGAGCAAACCTGGCAGCCCCCCGCTGTATTTGCTCGATAGGTTTTTCCATTCGGCGGGATACGTAAAGGCTCACCCCTGCGGCAAGCACCAGGATGACTATGCCGGCGAGGAAGAACTCCAGAAAAAAGGGCCGTAATACCTGTGTGAAAGCAGTAATAGGCACCGATGTTCGGATCACCCCGACGACGCGGCCGTCCCTTTGGACGGGTACTGCAAAATATGCCAGGTCCGCGTTCAGGGAGAGGCTGTAGCGAGTCGAAGAGCCGGGTTTTCCTGCGAGCGCCTCTTTGATCTCCGGCCGGATGGCATGGTTGTCCATGCGTTCCGGGTTTTCGTGGGAATCGCCCACCACTTTGCCTGACGGAAGTATTACCGTTATTCGAGTCGAAGTGCTTGCGCCGATCCTTTTCAGTTGCTTGTCTAGTTCGGCCCACCTGTCACCCGAAAATGACCTTTTCACCAACTCCTGCACTAAAAAAGCCTGGGCCTGGAGATTGGCCAGGAGACCCTCTTGGCTAAGTTCCTTCAAAATCTTGAAAGAATACAGTCCCATACCGGTTAGAGACAGAACGACAATGATCAGGTAGGAAGGATATAGCTGCCAAATGAGCTTTCGCCGCTTTCCCATTGCTCACTCCTTAATCCTGTAGCCTACCCCTCTCACTGTCTCTATCCAGTTTCCTGCGGCCCCAAGCTTTTTTCTCAGACCCGCGATTTGCACATCCACCGAACGCTCCGTAACCGGATAATCCCCTCCTCTGATAGCATTGATAATCTGATCTCTGCTGAAGACCCAGCCGGGCCTCCGCGCCATGAAGTGAAGAATCCTGAACTCGGTTGCAGTGAGTTCAATAGGCTTCCCCTTCCACAAGACCTCGTGACGCGCAGGGTTTACTATCATGTCATGTATTTTGACTATTGAAGAGTCATCTTCCTCTTTCTGCTGCCTTCTGCGGAGTACCGCCTTGATCCTGGCCAGGAGCACCCGAGGACTGAAAGGTTTGGTGACGTAATCGTCGGCCCCTAGTTCGAGACCCGTTACGATGTCCGCGTCTTCTCCTTTGGCGGTGAGCATGACTATGGGAGTGTCCGCGGTTGCGGGATTGCCCCGGAGCCGACGGCAGACGTCCAACCCGTCGACGCCCGGCAGCATGAGATCAAGCAAGATTACATCGGGATTCTCGTTTTTTGCCTTTACCAGCGCTTCCTCCCCGGAAGCTACACAGGTTATCCGAAAACCTTCCCGCGCAAGATTGTACCTGACGAGTTCCAGAATGTCTTCCTCGTCGTCCACCACCAGGATCTTTTCTTTAGCCATAGCCTTTGCCCATTCGCGGAGAGTTGTCGAATCGTGAAATTAGAGTTTTGTGACCAATTATTAGTTTATGATGAGACGATCATTCAAAAACGTTGAGTGCAATATTAAGCAAACGAGAGCGATGTTCCTGTTTTTACTTGAAACCCTCGTTTGTGTCAACGTGGCGCCAAGAACCGAGTCAGTACATCCTCCGCACTCTTGCCTGCAAATGGATTTGATATCCGAGATTTCTACCACACTAATCGTTCTACCGCAGCAGCGATCAGTTGCTCGGACTTTTACAAACTGTAAAAGTTGCTGACAACAAGGCTTGCGTCCGGCCGCCTCAAGCAATTGGTCCGTTTGGATCTTCGCTGGTAGATTTGGTCCGTTTGCTCGATCCCGATCGTAAACCATACTTGGCACACGCGTTGCACATTGTCATGAGTGGGAGCTTTTTCAGAGTGAGCCGCGAGGATTTCGCCCAATCCGTCCCAAAATTGCGCGTTCTCATGCCGGCAGCCCAAATGCAGGCGATGAATCATGCGCAGGCCCTTAACCGGAGTATGAATCATGACCAAGGCAAAGCTTATGCTGATTGACGATGAAACAGCCTTTGTAACCGCCATGGAGAAGCGCCTGGCCAAAAGGAATATGGCAATAGTCACTGCCTACAGCGGTCCGGAGGGGCTGAAAAAGCTCGAAGAAAACCCGGAAATCGATGTGGTGGTCCTCGATATCAGGATGCCCGGCATGGACGGCATTCAAACGTTGAGGGAAATCAAAAGGTCATATCCTTTGATCGAAGTCATTCTCCTCACAGGGCATGCAACATTTGAATCCGCCATGGACGGTATGAAATTGGGGGCGTTTGACTATTTGATGAAGCCGTGCGACCTGGAAGAACTGCTGGCCAAAGTGGAAGAAGCCAGAATAAAAAGACAGCGCCATCTTCAAAAAATTCAGGAATGCGCGGGCAAGCCCTTTTCTCGGAGACGAAGTGTGTAATTGCCGTGCATTCCTATGAACAATGCTCGCCTCTCAGAATTTGAAGGGGTAATTCCGCAAGCCGCGGGCAGGAGTGACCTCAAAGGAGAAAGTCGATGTTGGTCAAAGATTGGATGAGCACCAAAATTATCACGGTAAATGTTCAGGACACCATGCAGCACGCTATCAACCTCTCTATGGAAAATCAGGTCAGTCTGTTGCCGGTTCTCGAAGATGGGAAATTGGTGGGTATAGTCACCGACCGTGACCTCAAAAGGGCGTCCCCGTCGGATGCATCACTGATGGACATTCAGCACATCCTTTATCATCTGTCGCGTCTCGAGGTCGGGGCCATCATGAGCCGATATCCGATCACGATGCCTCTTGACTACACTGTAGAGGAAGCGGCCTCGGTGTTGCTGACCAACAAGATCTCCGGCGCGCCCGTTTTAGACGAGCATGGGGAGATAAAAGGCATCATTACCAAGAACGACCTTTTTAGGGCCATGATATCCTTGAGCGGTCTGAACAAGAGAGGAGTTCAGTTCGGTCTTTTGCTCGACGACCGGGCCGGGTCGATAAAAGAGGTTACCGACATCGTAAGAAAACACAAAGCCCGCCTGGTCAGCATACTCAGTTCCCGTGAAAAGGCCCCGCAGGGATATCGCCATGTATACATAAGGGCTTTCAACGTTGACCGCGCAGCGCTCCCGAAACTGAAAGAAGAGATCAGGGATATTCTCAAAGAAAAAGCCCGACTACTCTATGTGGTCGACCACAGAGAAAACAAACGGGAAATTTATAACGAATCTTAGCCGGGACAACTATACCACTTGCCACAATTCTTGACCGTTTGCACAACCCGAGCTCCTAAGTAACCAGTAGGGACCGGCGTCCCTGCCGGTCCCTACTGGTTGATTTATATTGGCAAAATGTGCCGGCACGGAGGCCGGCACCTACCACTTTCCCGGAACCGCTTTGCGCAATCGCACATTATTTTTGACCCTTGCTATATGCTTCACCAGATTGCCTGGTACTGCTTTTCGTAAATTGGATAGCGTATGTCAGGTATCTTTGGTGGGACAGGCGTCTCGCCTGTCTATTGTAATGACGGGCAAGATGCCCGTCCCACCGAAGCCCACGGTGGCCATGCCCCTGGACAGGCCGGCAGTAGCGTCTTTCGAATCCGACTACCGGGTAGTGCCCAACAGCTGCCCCAGCGGAGTGTAGGAGTACCCAAGAGACTGCGCGACCTTCTCGTAGGTCACGTGCCCCTTGTACAGATTTACTCCTTTTTCCAGAGCACTGTCCTGGGCAACGGCATGGGTGAGGCCGTTGTCCGCCAGTTTGACGGCATAGGGAATAGTAATGTTAGTAAGCGCAAAGGTCGAAGTTCTTGCAACCACTCCGGGCATATTTGGAACGCAGTAGTGAATAACGTCGTCCACAACGTACGTCGGATGCTGGTGTGTGGTCGGTCTGGAAGTCTCCACGCAGCCTCCCTGGTCGATCGCCACGTCTACAATTACCGCCCCCGACTTCATCCCGCGAATCATCTCCCTGGTCACCAGTTTCGGCGCCCTGGCTCCGGGGATCAGCACTCCACCTACTACTAAATGGGAATTCGCGACGGAAAAACCGAGGTTCTCTTCATTGGATATCAGAGTCGTAACCCGGTTTCCGTAAATGTCGTCCATTTGCATGAGGCGGTTCTGGTTCACATCCATCACGTAGACGTCCGCTCCCATACCTACGGCTATTTTTGTTGCGGCCCTTCCTACCGTGCCACCCCCGATTATCGTGACGCGTCCTCGCTGGACTCCAGGGACTCCGCCCAAAAGGACTCCTCTCCCTCCCTGTGTCTTCTCAAGGAAGTGGGCCCCGATCTGAACCGCCATCCGTCCAGCTACTTCACTCATGGGCACCAGCAGCGGAAGAGACCCGTCCTTGTCCTGGATAGTCTCGTAAGCGACACCGACTATTTTTCGTTCCAAAAGAGCCTCGGTGAGTTTAGCCGCGGGCGCGAGATGAAGAAAAGCGAATAGTATCTGACCCTCCCGTAACAGGCTGTATTCCGATTCCTGGGGCTCCTTGACTTTCATAATCATCTCTGAACGGCCGTAAACTTCCGAAACCTCTTGAAGGACTTCCGCTCCCGCGTCCAAGTATTCCGTATCGGTTATGCGGCATCCTTCTCCTGCGCCTTTTTCGACCAGGATGCGATGGCCCCTCTGTTTCAAAACTCGAACCCCGGCAGGAACAATCGCAACGCGGTATTCATCTTCCTTGATCTCTTTAGGAATCCCGATGACCATAAGGTGCCTCCCATTAACATGAGACGCTCCGGGATCTTGTTTCCTTAGCGAATCCCGTGCAGCCTCTCGACAAGCAATACATTATTCTGCAAACCGGTCCATTAGATAGTCCATAGTCGAAGCCAATTCAAATAGAAATTGCGTCCCCGGAGTGAACCATCTCGCGGCCGGCCATAACAAGGCCGCGGACAGATCATTGCAGTAGCGGACTCGGTTTGCTAGGGTAGTTTGACAAAACACCCAGAGGCCGAAAGCCATCATGCCCAGGGCATGCCAGTACTCAAGACTAACTATCCCCAATGAAGTTCCTTACGCGGACGTGGCCGCGACATATGTGGAACAGGTGGGGAGAAGCTTCGGATTTCCTCCCGCAGCGCTAGAAGACATTGGAGCCGCGGTGAGTGGAGTGGTCTCCAATACGATCAAGGATGCCTTTGAACCCTCTCAACAAGCCACCATTGACATTAGCTGCGAACGGATTCCTGTGGGCTTGAAAATTGTGGTGAAAGACATGGGCTTGCCCTTTTACCCGGAAGAGATATTGCCTCCCGATGTCTCAGCGGTCGCTCCGAACATGTCAGGGTCTCAGCAAGCTCTTCTGCGGGCAAGAAAACTCATGGACGAAGTCTCCTTCCACAACCTGGGCCCCGATGGCAAGGAAACACATCTCATCAAATACCTGCACAATCGAACCATCGAGGACTATTACCAAGCGTGCGAACTGGAACTCTATGAGCCGGCCGCGGCCGGCGTGCGGCCCGTCACACGGAAAGTTGAATTTGAAATCCGCGGGATGCAAGCCTCGGACGCGGTCGAGATTTCCCGGTGCTTTTACAGGGCTTATGGATACTCCTTTGTTTACCGGCACATATATTATCCCGAGAGGATAATTGAACTGAACGACAGTGGAGACATGATTTCAGCAGTCGCGGTCACCCCGGAGGGCCTGATAGTGGGGCATGCGGCCTTGATTCGGCACAGTGACATGTCAACGGTGGCCGAGATCGGCTTGGCGGTGGTAAACCCGGACTTTCGCGGACAGGGCTGTCTTACCAGGCTCACGGAATACTTGACACAGAAGGCCAAGTCCCACGGCTTTAGAGCCCTGTTTGTGTTGGCGGCCACCAATCATACCTTTTCCCAGCAAGTAATTCACCGGTTTGGTTTCCAGGACTGCGGCCTGCTAGTGGGTTTGGGGCCCGCGTCGATTTCATTCAAGGCCCTTACAGAAACTCTTCCTCAACGAGAAACTTATGTGATTTGTTTCCGATACCTGGAAAAACCCCGAACAGGTGAGCTGTATGCTCCGCGGCACCATAGGCGCTTTGTTCGCAAATTGTACGGAAACATAGGCTACGAGCCTGAGATGGCAACCCCTAAGCAGAAAGACTTGCTCGTTCCGTCCAAGGATGCGGTCGTGACGTCACAGTACTACACGCCGTCGGGTTTTGGACGGATCGAGATAGAAGGGTACGGCCGAGGCCTGCTTCCACAGGTACAGGCGAGGCTCAAGGAACTATGTCTGAAACAAATTGAGGTGATACAACTGCCATGCGACCTCACAAATCCTTTGGCCTATCGTCTGGTCGAGCAGTTCGAAGAGCTTGGTTTCTTCTTCTGCGGGATATGGCCGGAATCAGACACCGGTGATGCTTTGATACTGCAATATCTGAACAATGTTTCCATTGACTACGACAGGATAAAAATAGCCTCTCCCCTGGGCAAGGAAATGCTCGATTATGTGAAAAGCCGTGATCCGAACGTGGTGTAGAGGCCGCACCAAATTTCCTTGGGCACGGTGCGCCGTGCCCCTACAAGTGGGTTACGATTGCCAAAATCTTGGGCCGATTTGCTTGTCCGTGTCATTGCGAGGAGTGAAACGACGAAGCAATCGCTATTCTTCGGTGGGACGGGCATCTTGCCCGTCATTCCAACAGACAGGCGAGACGCCTGTCCCACCAATGGAGATTGCTTCGGGCTGACCCCCTCGCAATGACAAGGTGAATCCGGTCGTCAATGACCACACAGCATGCTGAACCGGCATTTTGGTTATTATTTTGGCAATCGCTCTATGTCATTTCCGATAGCTTTCGGCCAATTGCGACAAGGTGACTGAGTCCACGGCCGTTTCCGTATGAAGCCAGGAAAAGAATGCCGCGAGCTTTTCAAGGAATCGGTCGATTGATGCCGTGGTGGGGTGATGAGGATACCCTCCCGGCATAAGCTCTGAAGAATGGAAAAAGATGGTTACTACATTGCCTCCCCGCCTCTGATGTAACTTCACTGCTGCCTTCAGTCTTCGGAGCCCTACCCAGACCGGCTGTACCGGAAGCGAACCCGCGTTCATGGCAAACCATGAGATCCATTTTTCAGGAAAGATTGATTTATGTGACAGGGAATCCAACCAATGCCCCAGCCGCGGGAAAAGAGGGAGAATCGTCATCGGGACTTCCAGCACCGACGAGGTCCCTGCCCGCAATGGGTTGTCAGGATCGGGATAATATGGCTCGGTCGCTGCTGAAAGGTGGTCAGGGCCGCCGTAGTACCTGCGCATAGGTGCTATACTGCTGTCTACCCTTATCCCCGCAGGCTCCAGGACAGAGAACATCTTGGGTCCCATGTTGAAACGCCCCATTCTGAACGAGGCTGGGGTTGCTCCAAATTTCCCGATCTCGTCGAGCAGCGCGCCGAGTTTGGCGGCCAAAAGCTCTCGCGGCATCAATTCAGACGGTACCGGCTCAGGGTACGGAAGAGTGGTCAGCGGGGGGGTGTTCCATGGGTGCAGGTGCGCACCGATCTCAGCGTTCCAATTCTCTTTCAGTTGTCGCAGTAAATCTCTATGGGGCTCATGACTTGCTACCGGATAAGTTACCAGCAGGGTCGGCTTTATTGCCCATTCCCGGAATATGGGATCCAGTCGCCGCAGCTCGGGCACGTTTTTCACGGAGACATTGTGGGAATCGTACTGGTTGCTGAACAAACCCTCCTCTTCGACATCAATTGTAACAACTAATTTCATGCGGAATTTCTCTGTATGGAAGGGTGCCTCGCTCAGTCTTCAGGTTTGCCTTACGCTCGGTAGCGGGTTGCGGCGGGCACGGCCCGCCCTATGATTGAGCGAAATACTTGCTGTAGGGCAGGCCGTGGCCGCCGATTTTGTGCTTCTGGTGGCAGCCCTGACCTGACCTGTGGTATCGAACAGGAATTTTGGAACCTCCTGTATGACTGAGATAAGGCAGTCCTGCACAAAATTCTGCTCAACCCCGCACACCTTGATTTCATTTGAAAAAGCGTTGTTCCAGAACCTTGCCCATGGCCTTTGCGACGATCTTCCGTCCGTCATCGGTAAGATGCACTCCGTCAGGCTGATATACGGGGACCTGCCTGTCGCAGAAAACGCCGCGAAAGCTGACGAAGTATGGCTTTTCCGCGAGCCGGTCGGCAAGCGAATTGTAGGTTACGGAGAAATTGTGGCGCATGGTCGCAAATCGCTCGGCAGCGAGCACAGCGTTCTTCTCCCGATCCTTCACCGTGCCGGACACAGCGCAGTCTTCCACCCAGAGCATGGGCTGCCAAAACAGAATAAACTTCGCGCCGAAGCAAGCGGACATCTTGTTGACGAAATCGTACCTTTTTTCAGTCATCGCTACCATCTGCCGGAGTTCGGTGGATCCTGGATCCAAAGGTACTGCCACTTGATTGATGCGATCATAAAGCTCTTTGGTGAAAGAGGCATTGAATGCTGCATTGAGCGGTTTCAGCACGCCGAACCAGCTATGGTAGTAGCTTTCGATCAAGGCTCGTGTCCTGCGATATCCGTGATGCCCGTAGGCAGTCCGATGCTCCAAGAAGTACTTTGCATCGTTTGCGCCATCGTAAAAAATGATGAGGTCCGGCTGGGAAGGGCTTTCTATTAGCAGTTTTTGCAGGTATTTGGTTTCCAGCAGAGAATTGAAGGAATTTACTCCGAAATTTGTGACGGAAAAATGTAGGCCTTGGGGATTGGAATTCAGATAGTCGGACAAAAAGCTCGGGATAGTCCATTCGTCGAAATCTGTGGTTCCCCTCATGGTTGAGCCACCGAACATCCATACGGTTCTATTCTTTTTGCTCTCCGCCGCGACCGAATTGCCTACTGTGGGCCGCACACCTGAAGATTGCAGGAAAAGCGTATAAGGATCGTAAACGGCTCTGCTACCCTCTCGTGCATGGCCGTACATGATGAAATTCGTGGCGCTCACAGCGAGAAAGCTAAGAAGCTCAATGCAGAGGATTCCCAGGACAATCCACTTGACCAGTGCAAGCGTCCATCGCAGCAATTGTTTCAATACCGTCACCTGAAGATTGATTTAGCGCGGGCATAGTAGCACGAGGAGTCTATGGCTGCAAAGTTCCCGGAGTAGAGAATGGAACCATCGTAGGGTCAAGCACGGCTCTGAAAAGGTCATTTGTTATCGCAGGAACAGGACTCGCGCTGCCGACGACCATCAATATGACAATTTTCGTTGACACGGCCAACGGTTGCGCTTACGCTCCGTTCAGTCTTCGAACATTTCATCTGTACTCGCCTAATGTGGTTCATACAGGGCTGCTGTTCAACCGGCCGGACATGGTCGGTAAGCCCGGTTGCGTCCACCAATACCAATGAGTCGTTGGAACAAGTACCTATGTCGAGACCGGCGGCACGTCTGACTTTGTTTCAGAGCCATGCCACCGGTCCTACTTGATGAACGGCACATTGGTATAACCACGGATCGCGTGCCATGAACTTCCTATGCTTATTGTCTCCATGTCTTAATTCAACCGCCGAAAGGGGGTGGGGCCCGTTTCCATCGAGGACTTAATCCCTGTAATTCCATGCACCTTTCGTGAGGAGGAGAAATGAAAATGGCGCAGACAGAGAGTCGTTCCGCGTTTGAGTTTCTGAAAAACTGGGGTGACGGTCTTACGCGATGGAGTGAGCGATGGATTCCCGACGCGCTCGTCATCGTCTGGATCCTGAGCATGATTGCTTTTGTGCTTGCCCTCATCTGGGGCAATACAACGCCTAAAGGGGCTGTCATCGCATGGGGGAAGGGGTTCTGGGCGCTTCTGGAATTCGGTATGCAGATGTGCCTCATCATGATAACCGGTTACATTGTGGCCTGCACACCACCTGTCAGGAGGGTCATGGACGGTCTTGCCGGGCTGCCCAATTCGGACAAGCCCTGGCAGGCCATAATGGCCATGGCGCTCTTCTCGATGAGTACCGCTTGGGTGCAGTGGGGGCTCAGTCTCATTGCCAGCGCGATGTTTGCTCTGTTCCTGATACGGAGAAATCCCAAAACGGACTACAGGTTGCTGGTGGCGTCCGCGTACCTCGGGCTGGGATGCACATGGCACTCGGGGCTTTCAGGGTCCGCAACCTTGCTGGTCAACACGCCCAACAACTTCCTCATTCAAGGCAAATATCTCGACGGCACAATACCTACCACCGAAACGATATTTAGCCCGTTCAATTTAATTCTCACCCTGATAGTCATCGTGGTGGTGACGGTTCTGATGTGCCTTATGCACCCATCCGAGGAGAAAACCTACAAGGTCAAGCCGGAACTCCTCGATCAGCTCAAGCTCTACGTAGCGCCGGAAAGGCCCACGGGAAAGCTGGACTTTTCCGACTGGCTGAACTGGTGGCCAGGCTGCAACATCATTATCGCGGGCGCCGGACTCTTGTGGCTCGGCTGGGAGGTGGCAGCGAAGGGTTTTGCCAATTGCGTGAACTTGAACAACATCAACCTGTTCTTTTTGATGTTGGGCGTCCTCCTGCACTGGAGGCCCTGGGCTTTTCTGAAGGCCGCGGAGGACGCGGGAAAAGCCACGTGGGGAGTGATTATTCAATTCCCCTTCTACGCGGGCATTTTCGGGTTGTTCAAGTTTACCGCGTTGGCCGACGTAATAGCCCAGTTCTTCGTAGCCATTTCCACGCCGAGCACTTTCCTACTCATAATTTACTGGTACTCCGGCATTGAGAACTACTTCGTTCCGTCCGGGGGGTCCAAGTGGGCAATCACCGCGCCCTTTATTCTTCCTGCGGCTAAGCAGTTGGGCGTCAGCATTCCCAAGACCGTTCTAACCTACGCGTGGGGTGACATGCTCACTGATATGATTCAGCCATTCTGGGCGATTGCGATGCTGGCCATTGCCAAGCTTGAGTTCCGTGAGATCATGGGCTGGTTGATGCTGGTGTTTTTTGCCTACTTCATCATAACGTCCGTAGCTTTCCTGATTTATCCGTGGATTTGAGCGCAGCCCTCGGTGGAGTTCGATCCGGTGGACCGGGAAATCTGCCGGAAATCCACTGGGGGTTCGACGAGGAAAACGCGGGGAGACCCTTTGTGGGGTCCCCCGTGAATTTCCCAATTCCGCAAATCATGTTTTTCGGGACACGTCCAGAATCTTGACGGGCGCCTCAAAGGTCTTCCACCCGTGACGCTGACCCGCGGGCAAGAAATAGGCCTCGCCAGCATTCAGGAGCCTGACATCCTCCCCGGCGAACATCTGAATATTGCCTTCCAGCACTATCCCGCATTGATCAAAGGGATGCTCGTGGCCGGCGTCTTCCATGCCGGGGCCTATTTCCATGCATGCCATTATGAGGCCGTCACCGATGTGTGCTTTACTCAAGATTCCAGGGCGGAATTCCTCCAACTGAATGGTCGCCAAATCCCAGAACGCCATTTCTTCCTCCTTCCTCACGAATAAGCTTACGTCGCTCCCCGCAATGCCGTTTCTATCAGGACACGGGCCGGCGCGCCGTCTGCGTCTTTAATCTTTAGGGGGAGGCAATAGATTTTACATGGCCCGGGAGGGATTTCGAGAAGATTGACTCCCTCCACTATCAGCACACCCGCGTTCAGGAGCCTGTGGTGAACCGGCGCACCGGGGGTCTGGAACCGTTCGATGGACAGATAGTCTGTGCCAATCAGTTGAACACCTCGCTCGACGAGGAATTCCGCTGCATCTTCGGTAAGATAGACGTAGTCGGTTACGAACTCGGATTGCAGGAGCCTGGGACCGTTGTCCGTCTTTAACAAGACTCGGCTATGGCCGGCTAGGGCGGATTTCTCCAGCGCAGGACGGTCTACGCAGGGCCTGCCTCGCATGTCCAGTATTATTCCAGGCCCGATCAGGACCTCGATGGGAATTTGATCCACCCCCGCGGCGTTCTCAAGGTAGTGAGCCGGAGGATCCACATGGGTGCCGATATGTGTGCCCATGGACATTTCGCACAGGTTGAACGGATCTCCTTTTTCTACCCGATAGAGGCTCCGGAGCTTGAAAGGAGGATCGCCCGGGTAAAGCAACATCCCTTCGTGGATGGATACAGTGGCGTCGTACAAAGGCATGGCAGCGACTCCATAGCTCGAAGTGCATTAACCTTGTCTTACCCGCCGAGCCTGAATAGTATAACAGAAGGTCGCGCATGGGCATCGTGAAAAAGACGAGCGAGAATAAGGGATAATTGGGCTTTTCCAAGAACTGAAAGCTTGTGAAGCTATTTCTCGCCTAACAACAAGAGACCGTCATGAATCCGAACCTGATTCTTACCTGTTTTGTAACCGTGTACTTGTTGCAGCTGGCTTTCTGCATCTGGCTGGAGAACCTCAACCGTAATCATCTGACACTACAAGGAAAAGAGGTTCCGGAACAAATGCAGGGGTTCATCGACAAGGAAAAGCTTGGCCGCATCAACGCGTACGCCGGAGAGAAGAGCCGCATTTTTGTGATTGAAAAGCTAGTGGGGGACGCTATCCTTCTCGGGCTCATCTTTTCCGGACCGCTGAATGATCTGGCCGTTTTTTCCTCGGGTTCGGATACCCATTTCGTGTGGGCCGGCTTGATCTTTTTTCTGATCCTCGGGCTGTTTTTCTTTCTGGTGGGACTGCCGTTTGACTACTACCACACGTTCTTTGTCGAGGAGAAGTACGGCTTCAACCGTTCCGATCTCAAAACATGGGTACTAGACAAAATCAAGGAAACATTGCTCTCCACGGTTCTTCTTGTGGCGCTGCTCGCACCTGTGCTTTGGGCTATAAAGGCTTTTCCTGATTATTGGTGGTTCTGGGGATTCTTAATAGCATCCTTTGTCCAGTTGGTTCTGGTGGTGCTTTATCCGGTGCTGATTGCGCCGATATTCAACAAATTTGAACCATTGCAGGACGAAAACCTCGCCCGCGATGTTGAAGAAATGGCCCAACAGGTGGGCATGAGGACGCAAGGCATATTCCAGATGGATGCGGGAAAGCGCAGCACGCACAGCAACGCGTATTTCGCCGGGTTGGGCAAGGCCAGGCGCATAGTGCTTTTCGACACTCTCCTGAGTTCTCTGTCTCACCAGGAAATATTAAGTGTCCTGGCGCATGAGATGGGGCACTTCAAGCTTAAGCACATTCTGAAATCGTACCTGGCGGGCGAGGCCATAATGTTCGGCGGCTTTTATTTGACCTATCTCATGCTCAACTGGGACAGCTTGTATCAGGCGTTCGGGTTCGATTTCTCTCAGTCGTATGGCATTCTCTTCGTCGTGGGCATTTTTTGGCGGCGGCTGGGGTTCTTCTTGAGACCTTTGTACATGTTCTTATCTCGAAGGGCGGAGCGTCAGGCTGATCTCTTTGCCGTGAAGCTGAGGCAGAAAGCGGAGCCTTTGGCAACCGCGTTGAAGAGAATGTCGGAGCACAACTTATCCAACTTGAATCCGCACCCGCTATACGTATGGTTCTACTACTCGCATCCGCCGCTGCTGGAAAGAGTTGCGACTCTAGAGGATTGTGGAAAGACGATTGAGGGAAGGCCCGTGCAGGGCTAGTTACGACGCGACCTATGCCGCGAATTGCCGTCGCATAATCACCTCTTTAGCTCGATGAGGGACGGTACCGGGACGCACTGAACTCGGGCTTTATCAGCCCGATTGATGTAGGAATTAGAGCACGACTCTGATAGTCATTGCCCTGAAGACGCAGCGTGATGTCAGGATTCCTGTTCAACGCGAAACGCCACGTCTCCTCATCGAGTGGAGTTGGAGGTTAATGATAACTTTGCCGCTCCCTGGTTAGCGGCACTCTTTTCCTGTTGATTGGGCGAGCAATCCGCGTGCCAATTTCAGGCAAGCGATTCACCGAACAACATGGTGTGAATACAGGCTGTTATCGGTACCGCCGATCCGAGCGCTCGGCCAAAACCTGTCGAAGTTTTTTACAGACTGTAAAGATCGGGCGTTGCGTTGAAAATAAGTCGGCGGCCTTATAGAATGTCGCGCAGTTTGAAGCGCCAATCCGCGGCTCAAGGCAGTTGCAGGAAATTCTGTTCTCTTTCTTGAGGCAACCGGCGGTTGGGGATCATGGTTCGGGTGCCACCAGTGGCGCCCGTTGCAGAGCGCTTCCCGGGCAAGGGGACGATGCACCGGCATGAGACCGGCATCCTTAACGGCATTAAAGACATCAATTTTGGAAATTAGTTAGAGAGCAGGCAACGGAATGGAGCTACCGGAGCGCAAGGTATACACGGTTTCCGAACTGACGGCCGGAATCAGGGAACTTTTGGAGAAAGAGTTCCCTTCGGTCTGGATTCAAGGTGAGATTTCCAATTTTCGGGCAGCCCCGTCAGGGCATCTCTATTTTACCCTCAAGGACGAATCCGCTCAGATTCGCTGCGTAATGTTCAAAATCCAGAGCCGTTTCTTAAGGTTCAAACTCGAGGACGGACTGCGCATTATCGGGTGGGGGCGGCTGTCGGTTTACGGGGCCAGGGGTGAGTATCAGATTATCATGGATACGCTGGAACCCATGGGGTTCGGCAGCCTGATGCTGGCCTTTGAGCAACTCAAGAGCAGGCTTGCTGCAGAAGGCCTCTTTGACGAGAGTCGCAAAAAGCCCTTGCCCCGTTTTCCGAGGACAATCGGGGTAGTTACCTCTCCCCGCGGCGCAGCCGTTAGAGATATGATCCGCATAATCCGGCGTCGCTTCCCCGCGGTAACCATTCTGGTCAGCTCCGCTACCGTTCAAGGGGATCGGGCCCCTGACGAAATCGTGGACGCGATTGAAAGACTATGCGCGGCCGGGGATGTTGACGCGGTTATTGTGGGACGCGGCGGGGGATCTATAGAGGATTTGTGGGCTTTCAACGACGAACGAGTGGTAAGGGCGGTCTGCGCATGTCCTTTGCCCATAATAAGCGCGGTGGGCCACGAAACGGACGTAACGTTGACGGATTTCGCCGCGGACCTGAGAGCATCCACTCCTTCCGCGGCCGCGGAATTGGCCGTGCCGGACAAGCTTGAACTGATGGACGGCATTGTTCATATGGTGGCTCGCGTCAGGAATTCCGTCCTTGGGACCACCAGCAGACTTAGGCAAGGGCTCAATGAGTTGGCCAAAAGGCTTTACGATCCACGGAGGCAGATCCAGGAGCGTCGCATGAGGATGGACGATTTGATCATGCGCCTCGGGTTGACCGTGCGCCGTAGACTCGAACTGCTGCGCGGGGAAACTTCCGCCTTGACCGAAAGGATGAGACCTCAGTATTTGCAGCGAATCGTGGCCGCGGACAGGCAGGAATGCGGCTTGTTGTTCCGGCGTCTTGAACGGTCCATGAGCGATGCCTTAAAGCATCACAGGACAGCCGCGGAGAATTCAGCCGCGCGGCTGGACGACCTGAGCCCCCTGGCCATCCTGTCCAGAGGATATTCAATAACCTTGAAGGTGGCTACCGGAGACATAATTACGGACGCTGCAACCGTGGAAACAGGTGACCGGGTTCGTGTTCAGCTCCACCGAGGCGAATTGTCTTGTCAGATTACCGGAAAGAAAGACTCCGACGTGGCCCGATCCAAAGAAAGGGACGTCTTATGACCACTGATATAAAGCCGGGAGATGTGCTCCCTTTCTTGGAGCACATGGTTGGGAAAGCGGGCCGGGTGCTCATGGGGTATTTCCAGGGGGAACTTCACATCAAGCTCAAAGACGACCGCGAGGGGGCCATTGACATTGTTACCGACGCGGACCGCGCTTCAGAAGATCTTATTCTTGAAGCAATCCACAGACAGTTTCCGGGGCACGACATCCTCACGGAAGAGACTCCGACTGAAAAAACAGGGTCGAAATACTTGTGGCTCGTGGATCCTTTGGACGGCACGGTCAACTTTGCCCACAGTTACCCTGTTTTCGCCGTTTCCATTGCGCTCATGGTAGACGGATCGCTGGTCGCGGGCATGGTCCACGATCCGCTAAAACAAGAGACCTTTTCCGCTTTTCGGAACGGTGGGGCTTTTCTCAACGGGACGCCTATTCGAGTCTCGAACGCTGATCGACTGGAGCAGAGTGTGGTCGCCACGGGTTTCCCGTACGACAAGGCTTTCTCTACCGAGAATAATTTAGCCGAGTTTTCCAGAGTGTTGATGAAGGTTCAAGGCATGCGCCGCGGAGGATCAGCAGCCATGGACCTGGCGTACGTGGCCTCAGGCAGGCTGGACGGGTTCTGGGAGCTGAAGCTGAAGCCTTGGGACATGGCCGCGGGGATGCTGTTGGTGGAGGAAGCCTGCGGCCGGGTCACGGATCGGACCGGTCGGCCGACGGATGTTTACACCACGAGTATCTTGGCGACCAATGGGCGGATTCACGACCTTCTGGTGGAGGCTCTCGACGAAAAGCGCCCTAAATTAGCGTGACTCTCCGCCATCCTTCGCGCGGCAACCGCACGGGGCTTCGTTCAGGAAGGGATTCAGGCTATTAAACAAGGCTATCTGTTCTTGGATGGAAAGCTTGCTGACGGCTGTACCGTTTCTTCGGCAGCGACAGGCGGAACATCTGCTTTCTGTGCACTCCTGGCACATCTTGCAGTCCGGACAAGGGTGCTTACGCGGAGCACCTTTTGGAGAAAGCTTTGATTGCATCATGGCATCCGTCCATGTTAGTTTAGCAATTCTTTCGACGGTGTCAAACATCTCCTGCAAGATTTTTGCAGGAATTCACATTAGAAGGACCAGCGCACCATGGGTGTCCAAGTTATGAAGGAGACATCTCTGCCGACATTGACGCTTGCCGGGCGAGGCAAGGTTCGGGATGTGTACCAAATTGAGGATCTGCTCCTAATTGTCTCCACAGACAGGCTTTCGGCTTTTGACGTGATCCTTCCGGACCCTATCCCCTTCAAGGGAAGGGTGCTCAACAATCTGAGTCTTTTCTGGATGCGCGAGACAGGGCATTTGGTCCCGAATCATTTGGTTACGGCTGACGTGTCCCAATATCCGGACGAGTGCAGACAGTTTTCTTCTGTGTTGGAAGGTCGGAGCATGTTGGTGAAGAAGGCTCAAACCTTTCCTGTGGAATGCGTGGCCCGCGGCTATGTCATCGGCAGTGGGTGGAAAGATTACCAGGCTACGGGAGCAATTTGCGGTATCCCTTTGCCCAAAGGCCTGGCCCAAGCCCAGAAGCTTCCTGAACCTGTATTCACTCCTTCCACAAAAGCGCAGATAGGCGATCACGACGAAAATATTACATTTAGCCGGGTGAAGGACCTTGTAGGGGAAGAGACCGCGCGGTGGCTTCGTGACAAAACCTTGGAACTATATCTTCATGGCGCGCGTTGGGCCGAGGAGCGCGGAGTAATCATAGCGGATACAAAGTTCGAATTCGGCGTTATAGATGGCGTGCCTTCACTTATTGACGAAGTGCTCACACCCGATTCCTCGCGGTTTTGGCCCATGGCGGACTACCGCACGGGCATTTCTCCCCCGTCACTGGATAAGCAGTTTGTAAGGGATTATTTGGAAGGGCTGAAATGGGATAAAAGACCGCCCGCGCCCGGACTGCCACAGGAAATTATCTCCAAGACGACAGAAAAGTATCTGGAATTATACAGAATCATCACCGGCCAGGACCTTACGCAGGGCGTTTAGGGCTTTATTTCCCGCGGTCGTCCTCTGCATTGATTTATGAAGCTTTAATGAGTAAAATTAGGAATATAAATCCGGCCAAATAGCCGCTTGACATTGAACTTTTTCCGTAAGAGATTACCCCCGTCGTTGGGTCCGCCATTCTGTCAGCCAAAGGACGAGCGAGGTGAAAAGCAAACGATGTCAAATAGTTGAATCGTGCCGCGGACCTTTTGAAACCGGGCGGTTCGGCATGCGGCGGTCGGCCGTCTGATGGCAAGTAGTGCTGAAATGAGGCAATTGAGAGGCGAACCGTTTTTCGAGGAAGGTTCCCCCGGAAATTTGTCGTTTGAAAGCCCATTTGCATGGGCGCGGAGCAGCCCATCACTGATTGCAGGGTCTGGAGCAGATCATGTATAAGAGCACAAAGTTCATATTCGTCACCGGAGGGGTTCTATCGTCACTCGGGAAGGGGCTGTCCGCTGCCAGCATCGGCGCGCTGATGGAATGCAGAGGCCTGACAGTGACCCTTCTGAAGATGGACCCGTACATTAACGTGGACCCGGGGACAATGAATCCCTTTCAGCATGGCGAGGTCTTCGTGACAGAAGACGGAGCCGAAACCGATCTGGATCTTGGCCATTACGAGAGGTTCACGCACGCGGTCCTTCGCCAAAAGAACAACTTCACGACAGGACAGATTTACGACTCCGTAATACAGAAGGAACGTAGGGGTGAATACCTGGGCGCTACCGTCCAAGTGATTCCGCACATAACCGACGAGATAAAGGACAAGATCCGAAACCTGGGAAACGGAGTAGATGTTGCCATAGTAGAGGTCGGTGGAACAGTGGGAGACATAGAAAGCCTGCCGTTCCTCGAAGCCATACGGCAACTACGGGCTGATTTGGGACCTCAAAACGTGCTGTACGTCCATCTCACTCTGCTCCCGTATGTGAAAGCGTCGGGCGAGGTCAAGACCAAGCCCACCCAGCACAGTGTGAAGGCCCTCAGAGAAGTGGGAATCCAACCCGATATACTGATATGTAGAACGGAAAAGAGAATTACTCGAGACATCAAGGAGAAAATAGCCCTTTTCTGCAACGTCAGGCCCGAGGAAGTAATCGCGGCGGAAGACGTGGACTGTATCTACGAAGTCCCTCTGAAATTCCACGAAGAGGGCCTGGACCAGAAGATCATCGAACTGCTTAATATTTGGACTCGTGCGCCGATACTTGATCAATGGAAATCGTTTGTCCAAGCGGTCCACTCGTTAAAGAACGAGGTGACCATCGGGATTGTCGGGAAATACGTGGAGCTTAAGGAATCGTACAAGAGTCTCAACGAAGCTCTATTTGCCGGAGGAGTTCATAACAAAGCCAGAGTAAAGTTGAAATTCATCGACTCCGAGTTGATTGAAAAAGAGGGACTCCGGGACGAATTCGACGACATTCATGGCATATTGGTTCCGGGCGGCTTCGGTTCTCGGGGGATAGAAGGCAAGATCAGAGCCGTTCAATACGCGCGCGAAAACCTTCTCCCATACTTCGGGATCTGCCTCGGAATGCAGGTGGCTGTGGTGGAATTCGCGAGGAACGTCTGCGGAATGGCCAAGGCTAATTCCACCGAGTTTGATGCCGGCACGCGCTATCCGGTGATCCACCTGATGGATGAGCAGCGCGCGATCACCGACAAGGGCGGCACCATGAGATTGGGCACCTATGAATGTTTCATTCAGCCGGACAGCCGCGCTTTCGAAATCTACGGCAAGACTGTCATAGGTGAGCGGCATAGGCATCGGTACGAATTCAACATGGAGTTCAGGCAAAAGCTCGAGCAAAAGGGGTTCAGGCCGGGTGGAGTATCGCCGGACGGCAAACTGGTGGAGCTTGTGGAGTACTCCGACCATCCCTGGTTCGTTGGTTGTCAGTTTCATCCCGAGTTCAAGTCTCGCCCCATGGATCCTCATCCGCTCTTTGCCTCATACATAAAGGCCTGCGTCGAATACAAGAACAGATCGTCGAAGGCCGGAGCTGTCCGCGCTGCGGGTCTCCAAGGGGAAAAATTTGCGGAAGATCGGCCCAAGTTCCCTGCTTCGGCAGGCCGGAAAGTGAGACACCTGAAATCCGCTCCTGCCAAGGGCGGCAATAAAGGGTGAGAAATCTTTGTCCAACCGCGGGCTTGTGACAATTACGGGTCTGTCCACGTCGATTATTCAAAAGCAAACCGGACACTCTTGTTTCAATCAGATTTGACAGGGAGAGCGATATGGATGATCAGATGCCCTCCCCGGCCCCTCTTGAGGTGGGAAGATATCGCCTCGGAGGCGACGGGGAGTTGTTTCTTATTTTGGGTCCTTGTGTCATAGAGTCGGAGCAGCTCACCTTGGACATTGCCCGCGAACTGGCACGAATAAGCCAAAGCACGTCCATTCCCGTGATATTCAAGGCTTCTTTTGACAAGGCCAACCGCACGTCGGTGGAATCCTTCCGTGGTCCCGGGCTTGAGAAGGGCCTGGAGGTTCTTAAAGCTGTCAGGCAAGAGACAGGCCTTCCCGTAATTTCCGACATCCATACTCCGGATCAAGCAGAACCGGCCGGTCGAGTGCTGGACGTTATTCAGATTCCAGCCTTTCTCAGTCGCCAGACGGATCTTCTACTTGCCGCGGCCAAGACCGGAAAGACCGTGAACATCAAGAAGGGCCAGTTCCAGGCCCCGCCTGACATGGTCCACGCGTTGAAAAAAGTCCTGAGCACCGGCAACGACCGTATCATGATTACCGAACGGGGAGCCACTTTCGGGTACAACGATCTGGTGGCGGACATGCGTTCGATAGTGAGGATGAAACGCTTCGGCTTTCCGGTGGTTTTTGACGCGACCCATTCCGCTCAATTCCCCGGTCGAGGCGACGGACGTTCAGGCGGGGACCGGTCGCTGGTGCCGTGGTTGGCCCGGTCCGCGGTAGCCGCGGGTGCGGACGGCATTTTCATGGAGGTTCACCCGGAGCCGGACAAAGCCTTGTGTGACGGCCCGAATTGCCTTGATCTGGGAGATGTGGAGGCTCTGGCCGTGAATCTGCAAGAAATTTACAGACTTATTCCCCGCAGAGAAGTCGGTCTTACAGATCAGCGCGCTTTTGTTCGGAGTGAACCAACAGACGACTTGCCCACCTTGGAAGACCGATTGAAAAAAATTCGTTTGCTCATCTTCGATGTCGATGGAGTGCTTACAGACGGCAGAATTACGTTTGGGAGCGGCGATCTGGAGATAAAATCCTTTGATGTCCGTGATGGACATGGTATAAAGATTGCTAAGAGGTGCGGTCTCGAAGTTGCGATGGTTACAGGAAGAGTTTCCGAGGTTGTTCCCAGACGCGCACAGGATCTTGGTGTGGAACTGGTGTTTCAGCACGTTTTCGACAAAAGACCGGTGCTCGCGGAACTTCTCGAAAAACTCAACCTCGTACCCGAGCAGGTGGCGATCATAGGAGACGATGTCGTGGACATACCGCTCCTGCGCCGAGCGGGTGCGGGGTTCGCGGTGCCGGACGCGCCCGAAGAGGTGCGAAGAGAAGCCCATTACGTCACTCGACGCCGCGGCGGCGAGGGCGCGGCAAGAGAGATGATCGAAATGATCCTGCAAGCCCAGGGCAAATGGGACGCCGCATTGGCCAGATACTATGAGTAGAGGTAGGAGCCGTGCAACCCGTATGCTGTAGTAGCTGGCGGCAGTCAGCGTTTCAGGATGTTCGGGCAAGCACGGGAACTCCAGGTCTTGTAGGATTTATGGAAGAAATTTCGAGCCGCACAATGAACCATAAAGAAATCGAACGCTGGTACAGGCTCAGAAATCTCAAGAGGTTGTCCCAGTTTCTTGTGTTGTTCGCTATCGTGCTCCTGGCGGCCGGTTACGTTGCATCGCGTTTAATCGTGGAAAGGCCGATGTTTCCCAAGTTTCCCTTGACCGGTGGGACAGGGATAACCATCGAAAATTTCAACTATTCATCTCCAGGCGCGCATCCCTGGGAACTTGCCGCTTCAAGAGCGGTGGTGTCGGACTCGCTTAACAGGGTGGAGCTAACTGGACCCAAGGTGCTGTACCACGGCGCATCGGGCGCGGATATTCATTTGAGCGCTGGAGCCGGGACTCTCGACAAGAAGGACAACAACGTCTCTATGAAGGACGATGTAAGAATTCAATTCCGAGGTTTTCTTTTCAAAACGGATGATATCCAGTACTCGCACAGCGCACGCGAGGCGGAGACTGCTTCCCCCGTTTCTCTGGAAGGCCCGGATCTTCATCTGACCGGCAAAGGGCTGAAGGTCTCTGTGGAAAAGGAAGAAATCGTTGTGGAGGACGATGTGCAGGCACGCCTTTACAATGTAAAATGGGTGGAATCCGGCGGCAAGCTGCCTATGTGAAGGATCGATTGACCGATGAGACGTCTTAGAGCTGCACTTGTAGCCTCCATATTTTTTGGGATGATGGCTTCGACCTCCGGCGCCAATGATTTTCTGGGCTTGGGAAAGGGGTCGAACCAGCCGATAGACATTACCGCCAAGTCGAGTATCGTCCGAGACACCGCTGAGGGAAAAGAGGTGACGTTCGAGCGCAATGTGAGAGTCCGGCAAGGGGACTTGACCTTGACCTGCGACAAGCTCATCATACTTTACGATGAACAGAAGAGCCGCACCGCGGAAGGCGCGCCAAAGAAGCTTCCCAAGGACTGGCAGACGGTAAGTGGAATCAAGTCGATCACCGCTATAGGAAAGGTCAACATAGCTCAGGACGAGCGGTCCGCGGTCGCGGGGAAAGCTCTCTTTGATAACGCCAAGCGCACCATCACCTTAACGGAAGGCCCGCGGCTGTGGCAAGGACCGGACATGCTGGTGGCCCACACGATCATCATATACATGGATGAAAACCGGGCGGAGTTGCGGAGCAAAGACGGCAAAGACGGCAAAGAAGGCAAGAACGGTGATGAAATAACTGTGCGCATAAACCCGGGAAAGCAGAAAAAAGACAAGGAGAAATAGCCGCGAGCAACAGAGAGTTAAGGGCTCGGGGCCTGGTAAAGGAATACGGAGGCCAACGTGTCGTTGACAACGTCAGCCTCCGAATTCATTCCGGGCAGGTGGTAGGGTTGCTAGGTCCCAACGGAGCCGGCAAGACCACGACTTTTTACATGATTACCGGCCTGGTCAGACCGGATGGCGGAGAAGTGTTCCTGGACGATCAGGACATATCTCAGCTCCCGGTTTATCTGCGGGCGAGGCTGGGGATCAATTACCTGCCGCAGGAGACCTCGGTTTTTCGGAAGCTCACGGTGGCCGAGAATATTATGGCAATCCTTGAAACCATGGAGACCGATAAGAATGTCCGAGCGGAAAGGTTGGATCAACTCCTGGCGGAATTGGACATCACGGCTCTGAGGGATCAACGCGCGGACAGTCTTTCGGGAGGTCAAAAAAGGCGCCTGGAAATCACCCGCGCCCTGGTGACGCATCCGGATTTCATACTGCTGGATGAACCGTTCGCAGGGCTTGACCCCATCGTCGTGCTGGAGATCCAAAAGATCATCGCAAAGCTCAAAGAGCGCGGGATCGGCGTGGTTATCACCGATCACAACACTAGAGAAACTCTGGGTGTATGTGATATAATCTATCTCTTGGATAAAGGTCGAATCCTCGAAGAGGGAGATCCGCGGACCATAGCGTCCAGCGAACGAGCCAGAGAAGTCTATCTGGGCAAACAATTCAGTCTATGATTACTATTTATATAGATGTCTCTTGAAATAAAACAACAGCTGCGTCAGACCCAGCAACTGGTCATGACGCCTCAGCTACAGCAGGCTATCAAGCTCCTCCAGTACAATCATCTGGAGTTGGTCGGCGCGCTGGAGCACGAACTCAAGGAGAATCCTCTACTTGAGGTTTCGTCTTTCGAAGAGCCGTTTTCCGAGGCCGAGACGACCAACAGGAACGACATCGAATCTTTGGAGGACATGACCCGGGAACCACAGCGCCCGGAAAGTGACATCTTCGATATTGACTGGGAGAATTACCTGGAGAGCTATGGGGCCGATTATTCTCCTCGCCAACGTGACTTCTCCGAGCGGCCGCCTCTGGATAACGTTGCTTCCTCAAATGACAACCTGTTTCACTACCTGTTGCGCCAACTCCAATTGAGCCGGATAGAAGGGGATAACCGGCGAATCGCCCTGGAAATCATTGGAAACGTAGACGAGAACGGTTACCTGGACGTAAATCTGGAGGAGCTTGCCCGGCAACGCCAAGTGGACCCATCGAGAGTGTACAAAGTCCTTGCCGATGTTCAGACCTTCGACCCGGCCGGTGTGGCGGCTCGTGATCTGCGAGAATGTCTGCTAATACAGGCAAGATTGATGGATCCCGCGGAGCCCCTGGGGATTCGGATTCTGGAAGAGGCCTTCGAACCGTTTGAGCATGGAAAGCTCGATCTAGTGGCCCGCAAGCTCAAGGTGTCCATCGACGAAATAAAACAGGCTACAAAGGCCCTCGCCCAATTGGAGCCGAAACCGGGCAGGCCGTTTCAGAATTCGGACACGATCTACGTGGTTCCGGACATCTATGTCCTCAAGGTTGGGGGAGAGTATTCCGTCATACTCAACGACGATGGGCTTCCTCGACTGAAAATCAGCGCGTTTTATCAGAGAGAATTGCACTCCAATTCTTCCACTTCCGTCACGAGGAACTATATTCAGGAGAAGATGCGAGGAGCCATGTGGCTCATCAAGAGCATTCATCAGCGACAAAGAACGATTTACAGGGTGACCCAATCCATTATAAAATTTCAAAAGGAATTCTTTGATAAGGGGATCGACTTTCTGAGACCCCTGATCCTCAAGGACGTGGCTGACGACATAGAAATGCACGAGTCAACCATCAGTCGCGTTACGACCAACAAAT
Organism: Desulfomonile tiedjei; assembly: GCA_016212925.1. Lineage (NCBI taxonomy): Bacteria > Pseudomonadati > Thermodesulfobacteriota > Desulfomonilia > Desulfomonilales > Desulfomonilaceae > Desulfomonile > Desulfomonile tiedjei. Next base: position 181,569 of record JACRDF010000048.1, on the reverse strand, counting down.
ACGTCCATACCCCGCGCGGGATCTTCGAGCTAAAATATTTCTTTAATTCAGGAATTCGTCACGGGGACGATTCAATCGCGTCTGAGTCTGTGAAAAACCATATCTTAAAAATCGTCAAGAATGAGAACCCGAAGAGGCCCGCCAGCGATAAGCAAATCGTGGACGTGCTCTTGAGGGAAAAAATTCAGATCGCCCGCAGAACCGTTGCCAAGTACCGGGAAGTACTGGGAATTCCTCCATCGAGCAAACGAAGAAAGAAATATTAGGTTGGGGACTTGCGGGCAAGATTATCAAGGAGGTAGTTGAATGCAACTTGCCGTTACTTTTAGACATATGGACCCTTCGGAGGCGTTGAAGACCTACGTTCAGGAGCGGACTTCAAGACTGACCAAATACATTGACAAACCTCTTGACGCCCAAGTCACCTTAAGCGTCCAGAAGTTCAGGCAGACAGCCGACGTGGTCATAAACGCCAACGGCATTCGTATTGCCGGCCAAGAAGCCCATGAGGACATGTATGCAGCCGTTGATCTGGTGATGGACAAGATCGAACGGCAGGTCAAAAAGTACAAGGAAAGAATAAGAAAACACAAGCCCATTCAAGGAAGAGAACTAACGTGGAGGAGAGACATCTACGAGCAGGAGAGCTTCGAGGACGATAGGGAACCGGTGGTGGTCCGGACTGAGAACTACTTCGTGAAACCCATGTCCGTGGATGAAGCGGCAATGCAAATGGATTTATCGCACCAGGACTTTTTGGTGTTTAACAACGCATCTACACAAACGGTGAACGTGCTTTACAGAAGAAAGGACGGCAACTACGGTCTGATCGTCCCGCAGACCTCTTAGAGAGCATGAGGCGGTCGCTGCGTACCTTGCTGAGAGGGCCGATCTGCGACATAATGAGACTCCGAGAATGAGCGGTTTTGGAGGAATTGAATCCAAAACCGCTTTCACTGTGATATATCAGGTGTCCGGCCGAGGTTCCGACATTAGGCTGCGCCGGAACTCATTCATAAGCAACCCGGCGAATTCGTAGATCAGGCCATGGTGTAAAAAGAGTGTTTCAGATGAAAATTCTAGATTTCCTTCGCGCCGACGCAATTATTTCATCCCTTGCTGCCCATTCCAAGGAAGAAGTGCTTCAGGAGTTGGCGGAGCCCATTACCAAGGCTAATCCCGGGATGGACAAAGAGGGCCTTGTCAGGACTCTCGTAGACAGAGAGAACCTCGGCAGCACCGGAATCGGCGGCGGCATAGCCATACCTCACGGCAAGTTTGAAGGCCTCAAACATCTGACAGCCAGCTTTGGCAAGAGTGACGCGGGCATTGACTTCAATTCCATGGACAATAGACCGGCGCACCTTTTCTTTCTGCTGGTGGCGCCGAAAAATTCCGCCGGCGAGCATCTTAAGGCGCTTGCACGCATTTCCAGGCTTTTCAAGGACCCGCTGTTGAAGAATGGTCTCCTGCAAACAGAATCCAAGGATGAGATCTTCCGCCTGCTGGAGGAATACGACCTCCGCCTTCCGTAATCCCGACTCGCGTTCAAGATCGTGAACCGGTTTCTCCGGTGCGGGCCGGCCCGCACCGGGAACCAGGCGCGCGCTAGTTCTTCCCCCACCGACCTTCAGCGTTTGAAACCAGATTGAATCATATATATACCGGTTGCCAAAAGTAGTGTCCGTTTGGCCATGAGACGTTCAGTCCGGTTTTCATACCAGTTCGCTATTATTCTCGTAACATCAATGATAGTAGCTGTCATTGCGAGGAGCGGAGCGACGAAGCAATCTCTCGCCGCTGAGATTGCTTCGGGCTCGACGCCCTCGCAATGACAACTTTCGGCAATGTTATGTTTTTTATGGCGGATCGGTATCAGAACGTACCGAAAGACCCGACTTTGCCGGCCCGCTATGACGCCCGTCGTTCCCGCGAAGGCGGGAACCCAGGAAACCCAGCGAGACGCGGAACTGGATTCCTGCCTTCGCAGGAATGACAGAATGGAGTGCCTGCAAATCGGACAAGGAATATGGCAAATGCTATAAGCGCGCCCGAGGGCCTCTCGCCCTAACTCTCACGCCAAGAACGCGTACCGGTCTCGAATCTGTGGCATTTCACCACAGGCCTATGGTTTTTCACAACATCGAGCAAAACCTTTCTAATTTAACATTGTTATGGTCGCTGTGGAGTAACGCCTCAGCCATCTGTGGTTTATATCCACACTCTCGCCTTTGGAACAACAACGCCTGCCTGCTTATATAAGTCAACTTGTTCAAGTAGTTACCACAATAACCTAAATTTGGCACACGTTATGCTTATTCCTTGGGGCAGAGGAGAGCGACACAACAAATCGGATTACCAGTTCCAAATATGACAATACCGAATAAGGAGGCCCGTCATGGCAACAAGAGAAATCATCAGAGTAGTCAATCCGGCAGCAGAGCAACAGCTTTGCACCCATGCTCTAACCGGTCGGGCCCCCTGCACAAAGATGTGCGCCAACAACTATGAATGCGGGTCCTGCGAGTTTGATCAGGTACTGGAAGACCTGGCTGAGGCCCGTCGAAACCTTCCCAAGCCCTCCGAAGCTCGAATGAGGGCGGCATAGGACGAACCAAGGGAGGCGGAGCCGCCTCCCAGAGCTGCCTAAGCAGAGTGGGCGATGTTGCGATTGCGGCTAGTTGTCACCTCCCATTTTTCGCTCCCGTCCAGGAAGGGGGTCCTCCAAACCCTCTGCCCTGGCGGGAGAGGGCGGGGTGATGGGGCAGGCGAACATGGCCGACCCCGTTGAGTCCGCCGCAAGACAGAGGATTTACTCGCAGTCCAAAATCGAATTCAGATTCGAACCAGTTATAAGGAGGCGCATCATGACGACCAAGAAAGATATCGTTGCCGGGTTCAACTTCTCGGAAAGAGAGTGCATCTGGATGCGGGCCAAGGTAGTGGCCACCAAGTACTGCGACAACGCTTTCGACTGCACGACCTGCGCGTTCGATAAGGGCATGGCGAAAAAGATGTCGCGGGAGTCCGCGGACGCGGGTTGGAACACAAAGATGTTCGAACTCCCCAGCGATGAACAGCGGTGCCGTCATGCGCTCACAGGCCGGGCGCCCAAGAACAAGATGTGCGCTCGCAACTACGAGTGCGGAGAGTGCCCGTACGATCAGATGCTCGACGATCTCATCCAGGTGGATCACACCCTGTTCGGGCCACCCCAGTACCTGAATGCTCACGGGTACCTGATCCCCCGCGACTACTACCTCCACAAGGGGCATGGATGGGCCCGAGTGGAATACGGCGGCCGTGTGCGGATCGGTTTGGACGATTTTGGGAACAGGTTGGTCGGCAAGGTGGACCAGTTCCGGCTCCCGTCTCTTGGGACTCGATACAAAGCAGGAGAAGAGTCCTTTATCCTCAAGAGAGAGGACCATGAGGCGGGTGTGCGTTCCCCCATTAACGGGGTGGTCACCGCGGTCAACCAGAAGTTGATGGATCGTCCGGTCTGTGCGAACTCAGACCCGTACAGTGCGGGATGGGTCATACTGATCGACCCGTTTGAGCTGAAATCCGACCTGAAGCAGCTTACCTTCGGAGTGGAAAGCGTCAAATTCATCGAAGCAGAGGCCGAGCGGCTGCTGTCCATGATCACCGACGATCCCAACGCGGCCGCTGCGTTAGGCGGTGAGCCCATATCCGATATCTACGGCGCTTTCAAGGACATGGGCTGGGACACTCTGGTCAAGGGTTTCATCTAACCGAATACAGTTTAGTTGGTTGAACCTACCTCCTCCAACTGACTTGTGAGCCCCCCGTAGCGTGCGGAGGGCTTACTTTTTTCGAAGGAATCTCTTCGGCACAAAAAGGCTTCCTCGGTAATTGCCAGATTTCACATCTCTTTTCTGTTTTCTAAAGCTCGGGTGAGGGTAAGGGGGTCTGCGTATTCGAGGGACCCGCCGATGGGGATGCCGTACGCGATGCGCGAGATCTTCGCGCCGGCGTCCTTTAGCCTGTCACGGATGTAGGTGGCGGTGGCTTCGCCTTCTACGGTGGGATTGAGGGCTAGAATCACTTCAGAGATGTTTTGGGCTTTGACACGTTCGACGAGTTCCGCGAGCCGAATATCTTGCGGTCCGATAGCGTCCAGGGGTGACAGCACACCGTGGAGCACATGATAGAGGCCTCTGAAATAACTCGCCTTCTCCACAGCCATCAGATCTAAGGGGGTCTCCACAACGCATACCCGAGTAGCATCTCTGCGTTTATCCGAACATATTGCGCAAGGATCTGTGTCGGTCAGGTGAAAACAGGTCGAACAGAGCCGTAGCTTGTCCTTCACATCCTTTATGGTTTTGATGAGTTCCTGGACTTCTTCTTTGCCTGCGTTCAAAATATAAAAGGCATAGCGGGTCGCGGTCTTCTCACCGACGCCGGGGAGGCGTTTCAGGACTTTTATCAGTGCATCCAGGGGACCGATCACGTGACGGCCTCTCTCAGGTCAATCCGGGGATTCGTATCCCGCCGGTAAGCTTTGTCATTTCTTGGGCTGCCAGTTCTCTGGATTTCCTCAAGGCGTCGTTCACCGCAGCCACGATGAGGTCTTCCAGCAGCTCGGAGTCACCTGACGACAGAACTTGTTCCTCTATTTTCACCGAGATAATCTCTTGGGTGCCGCTCGCTTCCACCGTAACCATGTCGCCGCCTGCTGTGCCGGTTACGGTTTTCTCCGCCAGTTCTTCCTGTAAGGCGGATATTTTGGCTTGCAGGCCTTGTGCCTGCTGCATCAAATCCTTGAAATTAAACACGGGCTGAACCTCCGCGGCTGGAAAGTGAATTTCGGAATTGTCGGTTGGGATGGAGTCCCGGGGTGCAGAGTCGGCCTTGGGCAGGGGCGTCCCTGCGTTTGAATTTTAATAGGGTCTCCGATAAGTTACAGTACGGACACATTATCAGAAGGCCGTCTTATAGGCAACAAGATGAAGAGACCGGAAATCCTCCTTGTGAATCCGTGGATACACGATTTCGCTGCATACGACCTCTGGGCCAGGCCGCTTGGGTTGCTGGTCCTGGCTGCCAGGCTACGAAAGGAAGGATGGGAGCCCCGTCTAGTGGATTGCCTGGACCCGGACCATCCAGCCATGCCGCGAGCAAAAGTTAGGGAGCACGCGCACGGCAGGTTTGCCAGGAGCCCGATCCCCAAACCCGAACCGCTGCAGGGCATTCCCAGATCGTACAACCGTTACGGTGTGCACCCCGAATTCATCGAAAAAGACCTGTTGTCCATTCAGGCGCCGCGAGCGATCCTTGTCACCGGCCTTATGACGTATTGGTACCCCGGGGTTCGGGAAACCGTTCTATTGCTGAAAAAGGTTTTTCCGCGCATACCTGTTTTGCTGGGAGGGGTTTACGCGTCCCTGTTGTCGGATCATGCTCGACAGCATTCTTGTGCTGACGAGGTCCTGGTCGGTCCGGGCGAGAAAGCACTTGCTTCTGCCCTTCAACGGCATACCGGAGTCAGCCCGATAGGGGCGCCCCATCCCACTGACCTGGAATTTTCTCCTGCGCTGGATCTCCTGCGAGTCGTCAGGTTTCTGCCTTTGATCACCTCTCGAGGGTGTCCTTTCAGATGCGCTTACTGCGCCTCGGCACGGCTTTCTCCATTTTTTGTCAGGCGAGATCCGGCCGCGGTGGTTCAGGAAATCCATGACGCGGTCCATAAATACGGCGTTCAGGACATTGCCTTGTACGATGACGCGTTTCTCGTGGACGCGGACGCTCATGCTCTCCCGATTCTAGAAGCCGCAGCGGAACGGTTCCCAGGCTTGCGATGGCATTCGCCCAATGGTTTGCATGCATCGGCCATAAACCAACGTGTGGCGCATGCTATGAAAAAAGCCGGGTTTGAAACCATACGCATAGGTCTGGAAAGCTCGGTCGATGAATTCCATCTCCGGACAGGTGGAAAAACAGACATGAACAGCTTCATCTCGGCAGTCCGCGGCCTCAAGGAAGCGGGCTTTTCAAGGGAGCAGATAGGCGTCTATCTTCTCGTGGGGTTGCCGGGCCAGTCGCCCGCGCAGGTGGAGAATGGCGTTGAACGTGTACTTCAGGCAGGAGCTTTCCCGAAGCTGGCGGAGTACTCCCCCATACCAGGCACCCGAATGTGGGACCACTCGCTAGAAACCGCCCGCTATCCCATAGACAACGAGCCGCTCTTTCAGAACTGCACGCTGTTGCCAACTGCGGAAAATGGAGTGGACGCGGAGTTTTTGCAGAGGACTCGCAAGCGGATCACGGATTATACGGAATCCGCGTAACGCCGGTTCTCAGTCAAACGCTAAACGCAGGAATGAAGAAGCACGGACCGGGTAGTGCAGGTCCGCGTCACCCAAAGCCAGTGGAAGACCGAAGTGATTGGGTGCCACTGACCTGGGAACCAGGTCAGTGCGAATTTTGTCCTATTGGATCGTCAGTGGTTTCTGCAAGCGAGTTGATGGAGCTTGGCCGACCCAGTGTCATTCCGCGTATGGAAACGCTCCCAGAGCCGGTAAATCAAATCACATCAAACCGGGCATCTTCAGTTCGGCAACCTGGCAATTCTGCATGTCAGAAACCCCATGCGAGCGTGCCCCGGAGACATTGACATAATCTGAGGATATTGGTAGAAATATATGTACTCCATCGCTTGTAGAAATCCAAATAACAGACTTGGAAGGTGATTATTCCATGGCCCAATCTAAGGACGTGGTAGGCGCCGCTCTTGTGGTTGGCGGCGGAATTGCGGGCGTGCAGGCTTCATTGGACTTGGCGGAATCAGGGTACAAGGTGTACCTGGTCGAGAGTCAAACGGGGATAGGGGGGCGCATGGCCCAACTCGACAAGACTTTCCCCACCAACGATTGTTCCACCTGCATCTTTTCGCCGAAACTGGTTACGGTCGGACAAAACCCCAATATAGAGCTTCTCTCGTACAGCGAGGTCGAAGATATCCAAGGCGAGGAAGGTCGCTTTAAGGTAAAAATCCGGCAGAAATCTCGCCATATCCGCAAAGACCGGTGCAAGGCCTGCGGCGACTGCGCCACTGCATGTCCGGTCCACGTCCCGAATCAATTTGATCAGGAATTGAGCAAAAGGGCCGCAACGTACCGATTGTTCCCTCAGACGATTCCACAGACTTTCGTTATCGAGAAATACGACCGCGCTCCGTGCGTCATAGCGTGTCCCGCGCACATAAACGTTCAGGGATACGTGGCTCTGATCAGCAAAGGGAAATACAAAGAGGCGGTCGAGCTTATTTATAAGAGCCTTCCACTTCCCGGTGTCCTGGGACGGGTTTGTCCTCATCCCTGCGAAAAGGTCTGTCGCAGAGGCGAGAAGGACCAGGCTGTATCTATCTGCAAGCTGAAGCGTTACGCGGCCGATCAGATTGATTATTCGGAATTGACCCTACCGGAAATTACACCCAGAGAAGAAAAAGTCGCGGTGATAGGTTCCGGTCCCGCGGGTCTGTCAGCAGCATATTACCTTGCCCTGGAAGGGTACAAGGTCACGATATTCGAATCAGCCCCGGTATTGGGCGGCTGGTTGCGAGTCGGAATTCCCGAGTATCGCCTTCCCAGAGATGTGCTCGAAAACGAGATCAATCACATCCTGAATTTGGGCGTTGAAGCCAAAACCAACACAACCCTGGGAAAAGACGTTACCCTTCAGGGCCTCAAGGAGAACGGATATCAGGCAATCTATCTCGGTGTGGGATGCCAGAAGGGCGCAAGCCTGGCTATTCCCGGAGAGGACTCCGACGGAGTCGTCCAGGGAGTGGATTTCCTAAAAAATTGCGCACTAGACAATCACACCAACGGCGTGAAGAAAGCCGTGGTGATCGGCGGTGGGAACGTAGCAATCGACGCGGCTCGGACGCTTAACCGCATAGGCGCGGAGCAGGTCACGATCCTTTACAGGCGCTCTCAGCAGGAGATGCCCGCGTTTGCCGAGGAGGTTCACGCGGCGCTCGACGAGGGGGTCAAGATTCAATTCCTGGCCGCTCCGGTAGAGGTCGTCTCCAACGGAAGCAAAGTTACCGGCATAAAGTGCATCAAAATGGAACTCGGCCCCGCGGATCAGTCGGGCCGCAGGCGACCCATTCCGATTGCAGGATCGGAGTTCGTCGTAGACGCCGACACGATCGTTCCTGCCATCGGCCAGATTATCGACCCGATGATATGGGACAGTATTTCAGGCCTGGAGCGGAGCCCGTGGAACACCATCGGCGTAGACCCGGTAACTTATCAGACCTCCATCGCGGGAGTCTTCTCCGGTGGAGACGCGGGAACGGGCCCGGCGACGGTGGTGGAAGCAGTAGCAGCGGGTAAGGAAGCAGCCGAATCCATATCCCGTTTTCTCAAAGGCGCGGATATGGGCGAAGGCCGGCCTGTGAAACTTCCCGAGCATTCCAATTATCCGCCTATTCCTGAAATGAAGGCTGAGGCAAGAGCCACGAGCCCTGAGATTTCTTTGTCCGAACGCAAGGGATTCCAGGAAGTGGAATTGGCTTTCGCGGAAAACGAGGCCCTGAGAGAGGCTAACCGATGCCTCAACTGCGGCGTGTGCTCCGAATGTATGGAGTGCGTCAAGGCGTGTCCCGCGCAAGCAGTGGACCACACCATGACGGATGAATTCCTGGATGTGGAAGTCGGGACCGTGATCCTTTCCCCCGGTTACGAGATGATCGATCCCGAGAAAATTCGCGGTGAGTTTTCTTACGGAATCGCGCCCAATGTCCTCACCAACATGGAATTCGAGAGGATGCTGAGCGCTTCCGGTCCCAATGCCGGTGAAGTGAAGCGTCCTTCGGATGGGCATCACCCCAGGAAGGTCGCGTGGATACAGTGTGTCGGTTCCAGAGATCCTCAAAGGGGCATGCCGCATTGCAGCTCCATCTGTTGCATGGCTTCCATAAAAGAGGCTGTAATTGCAAAGGAACACGACAACAACATCGAGCCCACCATCTTCTACATGGACATTAGAGCTTACGGAAAGGATTTCGACGCTTACTACGAACGAGCGAAAAAAGACGGCGGCGTCCGCTTCATCCATTCCATGATCAGCCGCGTGGTGGAAGATCCGCTGACCAATAATCTCAGCATTACTTACCTCGATGACAATCAAAAGCTGGTCACCGAGACCTTCGACATGGTGATTCTTGCGGTTGGTTTGAAGACGTCCGAGCAGTCACGTGCACTCGCGGAAAAGGTCGGTATTGACCTTAACGAGTCCCAATTCTGCTCTACCACTTCCTTTGAGCCGGTCCAGACAAGCCGAGCGGGCATTTTTGCCGCAGGAATGTTCCAGGGCCCCAAAGACATCCCGCAGACGGTCATGGAAGCTTCGGCAGCCGCGGGAGCTTCATCGAAGCTTCTCAGTTCGGCCAGAAATACGCTTACCACAAAGCAGGAATTCCCGCCTCAGCGAGATGTCACAGGCGAGGAGCCCCGCATCGGGGTGTTCATTTGTCGCTGCGGCATCAACATTGCCAACACGGTGAATGTTCCGAAAGTTGTGGAACATGTCAGGACCCTGCCGAATGTGGTTTATGCGGATGAGAAGCTCTTCACCTGTTCCCAGGACACGCAGGAACAATTCCTCGATATCATTAAAGAGTACAACCTCAACCGTGTGGTGGTTTCCGCGTGCAGCCCGAGGACTCACGAGCCGATGTTCCAGCTCACTATGGAGAAAGCAGGGCTGAATCCGTATCTGTTCACAATGACCAACATTCGGGATCAGTGCTCCTGGGTTCACGCCACCCATAAAGAGGAGGCGACCCTTAAGGCCATGGATCTGGCCAGAATGGCAATCGCTCGGGCTAGACTCCTGGCGCCCTTGCAGAAGTCCAAGATGCCTGTGGTTAGCAATGCCCTGGTTTTGGGCGGAGGCATTTCAGGCATGACCGCCGCGTTGAATCTTGCTGACCAGGGGTTCCAGGTTTACCTGTCTGAACAGAGCGACAGGCTTGGCGGAAATGCCATGTCCATCGAGAAGACGATTCATGGGGAGCCGGTAAAGCCTTTCCTTACGGACATGGTCGGCAGAGTGGAATCACACCCCAAGATCAGCCTGTTCAAGAACGCGAAATTCTCCGACCTTACAGGCCATGTGGGCCACTTCAAGGGAATGATCACCTCACAGGGCCAAGAACCGGTGGAAGTTGATTTCGGCGCGGCTGTAATCGCCACCGGTGCGGTGGAATCCAAACCCACCGAGTACCTGTACGGCGAGCATCAAGCAGTTGAAACGCAGCATACCCTCGAAGAGCGAATCCTGGCAGGTGATCCCACGCTTAAAGAGATCAAGAACGCTGTGTTCATACAGTGCGTAGGCTCCAGATGCGAGGAGCGCCCGTGGTGTTCCAAGGTTTGCTGTTCAGCATCCGTGCGCCTGGCAGAGCGTCTGCGCGAGATCAATCCCAATGTAAATAACTATATAATTTACAGGGACTTGAGAACCTACGGGCTACTGGAGAAGTTTTACACCGAGTCCCGTAGGGCCGGCACGATCTTCATACGATACGAACCGGAAGCAAAGCCTCGGGTGGAAGCGGCCGGCAATAAGGTCAATGTCGTGGTACACGACCCGGTTGTGGATCAGGACATTACCATCCCCGCGGACCTGCTGACCCTGGCCGCGGCCATTGATCCGGCGCAGTCCAACAAAGAAATCGGGCAGCTTTTCAAAGTCACGGTCAATTCGGCCGGGTACTTTGTGGAAGCACACATGAAACTGCGCCCGGTGGACTTCACCACTGAGGGTGTTTTCCTGGCCGGGCTTGCACATTATCCCAAGCCCATTGACGAATCCATAGCTCAGGCGACTGCGGCGGCCCAGAGGGCCAGTATTTTGATCAGCCAGAAAGAGCTGACTTTCCCCGGCGTCATATCAAAGGTTGAACCGGACAAGTGCGCGGCCTGCTTGACATGTGTAAGACTCTGCCCATACGGCGCTCCTCGTATAAGCGAAGAGACTCACAAGGCCGAGATTGTCCCCGCTTTGTGTCAGGGTTGCGGGATATGCTCTTCGGTGTGTCCGGGTAGAGCCATAGATCTTCAGCATTTCAGAGACGACCAGGTGTTCCAGGAGATTGATGCTCTCCTGGAAAGCGCTTCATAGTGAACGGTTGAGAAACGTGGTTCAATGAATTCCAATTAGGATTGTGTCTCCCCGACGGGAGCAATCCTCAACACAGGAGACGACGATGCAGCAAGGCAGTCCGAACGCGCCGACCGGGAAGGTAGGCCCATTGGCCCATGATCTGGCCTCGGTAATTCATCAGTGTTATCAGTGCGGCAAATGCTCCGCAGGATGCCCCGTAGCCCCCGAAATGGACCTGCTCCCGCATCAGATGGTGCGACTGGCCGTTCTGGGAGATGTGGACAAGATAGTGGCTTCCGAGAGCATTTGGTTGTGCCTCACTTGCCACACTTGCGGGGCCAGATGCCCGAACGGCATTGATGTGCCGGCTCTCTTGGATCCGATCCGCCACCAGGTCCTTCAGAAAAAGATCGAGACCAAGGAATCCCAGGTGCCGACTTTCCATGAGACGTTTCTCAAGACTATACGTACTTTTGGGCGAGTGCACGAACTGGCTCTCATCGGCATATACAAGATGAAGACCAAGTCCTATTTCAGCGACATGGAATTGGGCTGGAAGATGTTCCGAAAAGGCAGGATACACCTCCTGCCCCACCGATCGAAGAACATCGGCCAGGTGAAAGAAGTTTTCAACAAGTCGTCAATGAAATGACCCGCTGAGGTAAAAGGCATTCCTCAGTGCCCATTCATAAAGTCCTCCGCACCCGGGCAACCTGGAACGCGGGCGGACGCTTAGAGGATTAACAATGGAACTCAGTTACTATCCCGGATGCACTTTGACAGGTTCGGCCGTCGAGTTGGACGAATCGTTCAGGAACGCCGCAGCGAAACTGGATGTGACGCTCCACGAGCTACCCGATTGGACTTGCTGCGGAGCTTCTTCGGCCCACATGGTCGACGCGTATCTCGAAACCGCTCTACCCGCGCGGGACCTCCTGACCGCTGAAAAGCTGGGCCGAGATGTAGTCGCGCCGTGTGCAGGTTGCCACGTACGGATGAAGGCAGCCTCCAAGCACATACTCGCCGAAAAGGAATTGCAGGCTCAATTTCCTTTCAAGGGCGAAATCAACGTCCTGGCCGGCATGGACATGTTTCACCTTGAGGAACTGCGCAGCAAATTGAAAGAGCGCGTTCAAAAACCGCTAAAGGACCTCCGGGTGGTTCCGTATTACGGGTGCCTTGCCGTCCGACCCCTTGAGGTAGTGGAACCCGAAGACCCCGAAAATCCTGTGCAGATGGACCACATCCTCGAACTCATGGGCGCCGAAGTGCTCAACTGGCCGTATAAGACCGATTGCTGTGGCGGCTCCCTTGCGTTGACCCGCACGGATCTCGTCCTGAAACTCTCCGGCAAGCTTTTGGACATGGCGATCCTCGTTGGAGCGGACGCGATGGTCACTTTCTGTCCCATGTGCCAGGCCAACCTGGACACCAGGCAAGCGGACCTCTCCAAAGCCACGGGCAAGCTCTATGAAATGCCCATCCTGTACCTGACTGAACTGATGGGTGTGGCGTTTGGGGATTCAAAAGTGAGAAGCTGGTTCGGCAAGCATATGGTGTCACCGGAAAAGGTCCTGGCCGCGAAAGGACTGGTTTAGGATATTCCGGGGAGACCGAACAAAAAGGGTCTCCCCAGACCCCTCTCCAAAAACTCTTATATCATGTCCGCTGGAGAGCTTCCGCAGTAAGCGGAAGCTCTCCAGCGGAAAAGATAGGGAGTCTTTTGAAGGGAGCACCAGGGAGACTTTCTTTTACATAAAAGTCTCCCACAGATTCTCAAAAAGCTCGCACAAAGGTGTGCTGAATGATTCTTAAGGCCCGCATCTCAGGAGGGGCGTCGTGAGTGATAGAATTGGCGCGATAATGACCGTCGGTGGCGGCATCGGCGGAGTCCAGGCCTCGCTGGACTTGGCCGAATCCGGATTCAAGGTCTACCTGCTGGAAGAAAAGCCATGCATCGGCGGAGTCATGGCCCAACTGGATAAAACCTTCCCGACGAATGACTGTTCTGCATGTATTTTCTCCCCCAAGCTCCAAACACTGGCTCAGAATCCGAATATTGAGGTCCTGGCCTACAGCGCGTTGGAAGGAATTGAGGGCGAGGCCGGAAATTTTCGGGTAAAGGTTCGCCGGAAAGCAAGGTTCGTCGACCCGGCGAAATGTACCTCCTGCGGCACTTGCGCTGAGAAGTGCCCTACCAAGGTCCCGAACGAGTACAATTTCGGCCACGACGTCCGCAAAGCCATCTATAAGGATTACCCGCAGGGCATACCTTCCGTTTACACGATTGACACCAAGCATTGCCGTATCTTCCAAGGAAAGAAATGCAGCGTCTGCCAAAAGATGTGCCCGGCCGGCGCAGTCGATTACGAGCAACAGGATGAGATCGTTGATGTGGAAGTCGGCGCAGTAATACTTGCGCCGGGATACGAACTGTTCAATACGGCCCATATTTCGGAATACGGACACGGGCGTATGCCCAATGTGGTCACTAACCTGGAGATGGAGCGTATCCTGAGCGCTTCAGGGCCGTTCGGTGGAGAGGTTAAGCGTCCATCGGACGGACGGCATCCCAAGAAGATGGCGTGGATACAGTGTGTCGCTTCGAGGGACCGCAGGAAAGGCATGCCCCATTGCAGTTCCGTATGCTGCATGGCTTCCATAAAGGAAGCAGTCATTGCCAAAGAACATGACGCTTCTATTGAACCCACGATTTTCTACATGGACATACGAGCCTACGGCAAGGACTTTGACAAATATTACGAACGAGCCAAAGGCGACGGCGGCGTGCGATTCATCCGTTCCATGGTAAGTCGGGTGGTCGAAGATCCGATCACTCGCGACTTGCAGATTACCTACGTGTCCGAGGACGGCAAACTGATCACCGAAACCTTTGATATGGTGGTCCTTGCGGTGGGAATAAAGCCGTCGAACTCTACGCTTGAAACAGCGGGCAAGCTGGGCGTCAAACTTGAGGAGAACCACTTCTGTGACACCGGAACATTCGAGCCCGTGCAGACTTCCAGGCCCGGTGTTTTCGTTGCAGGCGCGTTTCAAGCGCCCAAGGATATTCCTCAGACCGTCATGGAAGCTTCCGCGGCTGCGGGCGCGGCGGTGAAAATGCTGGCTGCCGAGCGGAACACCCTAACCGTCAAAAAGGAACTGCCTCCGGAAAAAAATGTCGTCGGTGAGGACCCAAGAATCGGCGTATTCGTCTGTAGGTGCGGGATCAACATAGCTTCCACGGTAAACGTTCCCGAGGTGGTCGAGCAGGTAAAGGAATTGCCGGGCGTAGCTTATGCCGGCGAGAACCTCTTTACATGCTCACAGGACGCGCAGGTTCTGATCAAAAAGATCATAGAGGACAATAACTTAAATCGCGTCATAGTCGCCTCTTGCACCCCTCGCACACATTTGCCCTTGTTCCAGGAAACCGCCAGAGAAGCCGGATTGAACAAGTACCTGGTGGAAATGGCCAACATTCGAGAGCATTGCTCCTGGGTCCACATGCACGAGAAAGAAAAGGCGACCGAAAAAGCCGTGGACCTCATCCGAATGGCCGTGGCTCGTAGTCGTTTGCTGGAGCAAGTTCAGGATCAGCAGTTGGGCATGGTTCAATCCGCTCTTGTGATCGGTGGAGGTGTCGCGGGCATGACATCCGCCCTCAACCTCGCGGAGCAGGGATTCCCTGTTCACGTGATGGAAGCCACCGACAAGCTTGGCGGGAACGCTTGGAGATTGGCCCATACTCTGAAGCGTGAAGACGTGCGGCCTTTTTTGGAGGAGCTGGTCGCGAAGGCCACTTCCCATGAGAACATTACCGTGCACCTTAATTCCCGGATCGAAGATGTGGAGGGCTTCATAGGCAGTTTCAAGACCACGATTGCGGACAACACCGGACAAACCAGTGAAATCCAGCACGGCGTGACCGTCATAGCCACCGGCGCGAGCGAATGGAAGCCGGATATTTACGGGTACGGCAGTGATCCGCGGATCAGAACGCAGCTCGAGATGAGTGAAGCCATGAGGGCTCAAGATCCCTCGGTGCTCAAGGCAGACACCACGGTATTTATCCAGTGTGTAGGTTCCCGTTGCGCGGAACGCCCGTGGTGCAGCAAGGTCTGCTGCAATCACGCGGTGAAGGAAGCTCTTGCGTTGAAGGAGGCCAACCCCGAGGCAAATGTGTTTGTGTTGTACAGAGACATCCGCACGTTCGGCCTCAATGAGCCTTATTACGAAGAGGCTCGCCGAATGGGTGTAGTCTTCGTCCGTTACGAACCTGAAAACCCTCCCGTGGTGGAGATGGGCAAGAAGATAGCAGTAAGGGTCAAGGACCTGATCCTCGGCGGGACTATGGCCTTGCAGGCGGACAGCTTGGTGCTCGCCGCGGCTATCATCCCCAACGATTATAACAAAGAGCTGGCCCGGCTTTATAAGGTATCCACAAACGAAGACGGGTTTTTCCTGGAAGCCCATATGAAGCTCAGGCCGGTCGATTTCGCGACCGACGGGGTCTTTCTGGCGGGATTGGCTCATTATCCCAAGCCGCTGGACGAAACCATAGGCCAGGCCGAGGCTGCCGGCGCTCATGCGGCCCAGGTTTTGGCACGAGGCTATGTTGAAGCGCCGGGTATGGTCTCTGTGGTCAATCCGTTCCTTTGCCGTGGATGCGGCCGATGCGTCGAGGTCTGCCCGTTCCACGCTCCTGAGCTTAAAGAAATCGCGGCGGGAATATCGAAATCGGAAGTCAACCCCGCTCTGTGCAAGGGATGCGGAGCCTGCGGTGTAGCTTGCCCCACCGGCGCTGCGGAAGTCCGACACTTCAAAGACGACCAGATCGGCGACATGATCGACGCTGCTATGATGGGTTGAGAGACGAGTGTGGGAGGGAACTTTTTGCAAAAAGTTCCCCCCACTCCCCCCTCAAAAACTCCTGCATCATTGAGTGTTCCGCTCCGAGACTTCGTGGGATGTGACGGAATAGGCAAGTTATTTTCTTGTTTTTGACTTCAAAGACTCTTCTTTCTGGAGAAGAAATGACAGCAGAATTTGATCCCAAAATCATAGCTTTTGCGTGCAACTGGTGTTCGTACGCTGGCGCGGATCTGGCGGGTGTGGGAAGAATGCAGTATCCGCCAAGCATCCGGCTGATCCGGCTCATGTGCTCCGGTATGCTTGTGCCGTCGTACGTCCTCAAGGCCTTTGAAAAAGGGGCGGACGGCGTCCTTGTCACCGGTTGACACCTCGGTGAATGCCATTACCTGGAAGGTAATGAAAAGGCGACAAAGGTTATCGAGAAAACCCGCAAGCTGATGAAGCTGCTTGGTATAGAAGACGGCCGTCTGCGCAAGCAATGGGTGTCCGCATCGGAAGGATCGCGGTTTGCAGAGACTGTCCGGGAATTCACTGAAGACATTCGAAAGCTGGGAAGGAACCCACTTTCAAAAAGAGAGACCGCGGCATGAACTTACCTGAGATCGTTGATCAGACTCGGGCCTACTATTGCCTTGACTGTGGTATTTGCACGGGTAGCTGTCCTGTTTCACGCGTCACACCCGAGTTTTCACCTCGTTTGATGGTCGAAAAGGTCCTGATGGATGAAGAAGAGAACCCCCTGGAAGACGTAAACATATGGTCTTGCTTGTCATGCGGCCAGTGCAGCTCCAGGTGCCCTTCCAAAATAGATTATCCCGAGTTTGTCCGCATGGTCCGCGAAGAGGCCGTGCGTCAAGGAAAGGGAGGCGTTCCCGCGCACCGAGGTCTCTTTCAGACCATCATGAGGCTCCAGACCCTGGACATCAAGCAGAGCAAGACCGACTGGGCCAGGGAAGCCGGTAGAATTTCCGAATCCGGCGATACTTATTATTTCGTGGGCTGTTCCCCGTTTTTTGACGTGGAATTCCAGACAGACTGGAACCTCGACGTGATGGACGGCCCGAGAGGCGTCCTGAAGCTCCTCAATACCATGGGCATCGAACCGGTTATCCACGACGACGAGCGTTGTTGCGGCCATGATCTGCTCTGGAACGGCGACAAGGAGAACTTCGCCCGACTTGCCGAGCGCAACGTGAAGCTCATAAAAAGCCTCGGTTGCAAGCGGGTGGTTTTCCACTGCCCCGAAGGATACCTCACGTTTAAGAAGTATTATCCCGAGGTGCTTGGCGATCTCGGCATCGAGATAGTCCACTTTTACGAGCTTCTGGCAGCGGAAGTGAAGTCCGGAGCCATATCCTTCGCTCCTTCGGATGGGGTTTTGACCTATCACGACCCATGCAGATTGGGCCGTCAGGCCGGAATCATCGAGCAGCCTCGCGACCTGATCCAGGCTATCCCCGGTATAGAGTTCAAGGAGATGCAGCACAACCGTGAGAACGGCATTTGCTGCGGCACGAGCGCTTGGATGGGATGTTCGAGTTGTTCCAAGGCGATTCAAAAGAACAGGCTTGCAGAGGCTGTTGCGACGGGCGCGGACACGCTCGTGACGGCCTGCCCCAAGTGCCGTTTGCATTTGAGCTGTGCATTGCGAGATATGGACATCGAACTGAAAATCCGTGACATAAACGATTTGCTTGCACAGACCCTCAAGATCTGATCGGAAAAAACCGGCGGAATGCCACCGTTAGCATGGAGAAACGCTATACTGTGCTGCATTGATATTGTGGTCACCTTTGTTGTAGGGGCACGGCATGCCGTGCCCCTACCAAAACAAAACGCGAACCGATGATGTGCTACTGTCGATTCGCATGGTCATAGAGGGTAATTCGGCGCCACGAACCCCAAGGATGGTAACGAAATGGCTTCAAACGAAGTTCTCATAATCGGCGGTGGGATAGCAGGCATGCAAGCCGCTCTGGATCTCGGTGAAATGGGAATCCAGGTCCACCTGGTGGAGAAAAACCCCAGCATAGGCGGCAAGATGGCCCAACTGGACAAAACCTTTCCCACCAACGATTGTACCATATGAATTCTCTCGCCTAAGCTGCTGGATGTCGGTCGGCATCCCAAGATAAATCTTCTGGCTTACAGCGAGGTAACTGAATTCTCGGGTCAGGTGGGCGACTTTCGGGTAAAGGTTCACCGTAGGCCCCGTTTTGTGGACTCCAGCCGGTGCACCGCCTGCGGAGCGTGCGCGGAGAAGTGCCCTACCAAGGTGCCGAACGAGTTCAACTTCGGCCTGGATGACCGCAAGGCTATCTACAAGGACTACGCGCAGGGAATTCCGTCGGTCTACACAATAGATCCCAATTCTTGCAGGGTCATGCAGGGGCAGAAGTGCGGTGTGTGCGCGAAAGTCTGCCAGGCCAAAGCAATTGACTACGAGCAGAAGCCAACGGAAGTTGACCTAAACGTGGCTGCCGTTATTGTCTCCACGGGATATGAGCTTTTCGACGCGACACAGATCTCCGAATACGGGTACGGACGCCTCCCGAACGTGATTTCCTCGTTGGAGATGGAACGCTTGCTCAGCGCGGGCGGTCCGACAAAGGGCCATCTCACGAGGCCATCCACGATTCGAGGCGAGGCTCGTCTCAAAGAGATCCCAAAGCTCATGAAGAAGGCGGAGAAATCAGAAGATCCAAACGATATGGCACGCCTTGTGGAAGAACAGAAACGCCTCGAAGAGCAAGTCCACAAATATCATACAGCTAAGAAGCT
Source organism: Desulfomonile tiedjei (assembly GCA_016212925.1). Lineage (NCBI taxonomy): Bacteria > Pseudomonadati > Thermodesulfobacteriota > Desulfomonilia > Desulfomonilales > Desulfomonilaceae > Desulfomonile > Desulfomonile tiedjei. The sequence goes on along the minus strand of JACRDF010000048.1, from coordinate 162,771 downwards.
GGGATTCATCCAATGCGTGGGATCCAGAGACTTCCGGTTCCATAAGTACTGTTCCAGCTATTGCTGCATGCACTCGATCAAGGAAGCGATTATCGCCAAGGAACACGAACCCCAAACCGAATCCTATATTTTTTATATGGATCTTCGGACCGTGGGCAAAGGATTTGAAGAGTACAAGGTTCGGGGCGCTAAGGTTTCCGGATTGAAGTACGTCCGCGGCCGCGTGGCTGAAATCCTCCAGGATGAGGATCTAAATCCCGTGATTTATTACGAGGATACCGAGCAGCGACGAGTTGTGGAAATGACGTTGGACATGGTGATTCTAGCCAACGCGTGCTCGGCCCCGAAGGGAATCGGCCAGGTGGCGGAACTTTTCGGCCTGGAGCTTGAAGAGAACAATTTTGTTAAAACACATCCGAATAGGCCCCTGGACACGAACGTTCCGGGAATATTCACATGTGGGTGTGCCCAAGGCCCGCTAGACATTCCCGAATCGGTGGCACAAGCCAGCAGTGCAGCGGCCCGAGCCGCAGAAGTGGTCATGACCGGCGGCCAGGCACTGGCCGTTTGATGGAGTAAAGAGATTGAAAGACGAAGCAAAATCCAGTGACGTCCGCGTGGGCGTTTTCATTTGCGATTGCGGGTCCAATATCGCCGGATATCTGCAAATGAAGGAACTGGTCGATTACGCCAAGACCCTTCCCAATGTGGCGTTCGTCCAGGAAAACCTATACACGTGCTCCGAAGGCGGCATAAACGAAATAAAAGAGGCCATTCCGCGGGAGAATTTGAATCGTGTCGTGGTGGCCTCCTGTACCCCGAGGACCCACGAACCGCTGTTCATGAGCGCGTGTGAAGAGGGCGGCATTAATCCGTACCTCTTCGAAATGGCCAACATCAGGGATCAATGCTCCTGGGTTCATATGCGGGAGGGCGAAAAGGGCACCGAACGGGCCAAGGGCCAGATAGCCATGGCAGTGGCGAAGGCAGCCAAACTCAGGCCGCTAAATCGTATCCAGCTCAGCCTTTTCCATCGGGCCGTGGTGATCGGCGGCGGTGTTGCAGGGATGTCCGCGGCAATGGCCCTGGGCAACATGGGATACGAAGTGGATCTGGTCGAAAAACAGGATAAGCTCGGCGGTCTGCTAAACGACCTCAATATGATCCTCCCCTCGAATGAGCCGCCATCAACCTTGGTTAACGACCTGTCGGAACGACTCAAGAACAACCCTAAAGTGACCATCCATACTCGATCCGAGGTGAAGAAGGCCGAAGGGTACGTGGGAAACTACGCGGTGACCCTGAACGATAACGGCACGGAAAACCAGGTCAAAGCCGGGGTAATTATTGTTGCTATCGGCGGGCGTGTTCTTAAACCTGAAGGGCTCTTCGGTTACGACGGCAACAAGGTCATCACCCACCTGGAATTGGAGGGTATGCTTCGCGCGGGAAGCCTTCCGGACACCAAGAAAGTGGTGATCGTTCAATGCGTCGGTTCCAGGTGCGAAGAGCGGACCTATTGTTCACGTATCTGCTGCATGACGGCCGTGAAGAACTCCATACTGCTCAAAGAGGCTAATCCTGATATCTCGATCACCATTCTGTATCGGGACATGCAGATGTATGGCGTAGAAAACGAGGACATGTTCCGACGATCCAAGGAATTGGGCGTGCGTTACGTGACCTACGATCCTGAGCGGCCTCCGACGGTTGAACAAGGCCAGGTCAAAGTGTATCACCTTCGGATGGGCAAACAGATCGCGATGCCTGCAGATCTGGTGGTCCTGTCCACTCCGTTGATAGCACAGGAGGACGCGAGCGACATCTCCACAATGCTGAAGGTGCCCTTGAACGAAAACGGCTTCTTCCTGGAAGGACATGTGAAGCTGAAGCCCTTGGACTTTGCAACAGACGGCGTTTATCTCTGCGGAAACGCGCGCTTCCCGTCAACGATCAGAGAAGCGGTGGCTCAGGGTCTGGGCGCGGCCTCAAGGGCCGCGGGGGTCCTGTCCAAGGAGGCGTTGTTTACCAGCGGCATAGTCGCAGATATCAGTCCTGAGACGTGTTGCGGATGTCTCGGATGCATAAAGGTTTGTCCGTACGGAGCCATAAACTACCTCGACGAACAGGGCATATGCCAGGTTAACAAGGTGCTTTGCAAGGGCTGCGGTGGATGCGCGGCAACCTGCCCGTCAGGAAGCGCCAGGCTCGACGGATTTTCCAACGAACAGATTTACGCGCAGATCGAGCAGGCCCTGGCCGGATAGAATCCAAGCCCTCCGAGGCTGTTTGAACAAGCGAGCTGGAACAAGAACATAAGCCCTTAAAGGGAGTGACAATGTCCGACGAACAGTTTGAACCTACTATAATCGGCTTCCTGTGCAACTGGTGCGCGTACGCGGGAGCGGACCTTGCCGGGGTGAGTCGTCTGCAATATCCCGCGAACCTGCGGACCATAAGAACGCTTTGTTCAGCAACGGTCGGACCGCACCAGATCTTGAAAGCGTTCCAGAAAGGCGCGGACGGCGTCTTCGTAGGCGGCTGACACGTCGGAGATTGCCATTACCTGTACGGTAATTACATGACGGTCAAAAGAATCGCTTTCATGAAGCAGCTCCTGGAATTTTCCGGAATTGACCCGGAGCGTCTGATGCTCAAGTGGGTTTCCTCCGCCGAAGGACCTCGCTTTGCCAAGGTCGTCACAGAATTCGTCGAGAAGATCCGTGGTCTTGGCCCGTCGCCGTTGAGCAACCCGGCGGTCATGGAGAAAGCCGGCTAATTTGTCGCTTCTCCTTTTGTGGAGCCGCTTCTAACGTCCATCGTCAAATAGAACCTTGTACTGAGAGATAAAATGATCGAGCAAGTAGCAGCGCACGTCAAAACACTTTTGGAAGACGGAAAGATAAATGCTTTCCTAGGCCTCAGGAACGAGAACGGAAACATCGTCCCGCATTTGTACGAAAATCCGGCAGACCTCAGCGACGGCCTCAGCATAGGCGACCTGGAAGGACCCGGTGACTCCCGGTATCCGATTGCCAAGATTCTGATGACCGTGGTCAGTAGTACTCCGGACAAGGTGATCGGTGTTTTGCTCCGAGGATGCGATGAACGCGCCCTGAATGAGCTGCTGCGCTGGAATCAGATGACCCGGACCGAGCAGATAGTAAGGGTCGGAATAGCCTGTCCCGCAGAGTTGGCACAAGCCCATGAATGCCGCAAACCTTTCCCCGATGAGTTCGTGGCAGGCGTAAAGGCTGAACCGGTCAAAAACGCCACCGTGGATGACGTCATGGCCTTGGATCTGCTCGGCAGGCTGGATTATTGGAAGAAAATATTTGACCGTTGCATAAAGTGCTACGGTTGCCGCGACGTGTGCCCTGTGTGTTTTTGCAATGTCTGCACCCTCGAAGAGAACGCTTTGATTCGGACCGGCGATCTGCCCCCGGAAAATCCGATGTTTCACTTGACGAGGGCGGTTCACATGGCGGGTCGCTGTATTGACTGCAATTTGTGCACCGAGGTTTGTCCCGCTGAAATACCCTTGCGAACCCTCTACAAAAAGGTGGCAGAAATAGTACGGGATGAATTCGGGTATATCACGGGAGAACCCGGCGAAGGGAAGTCTCCTCTTAATATCCTCGGGCCTGATCCGGGGCACACCGCGGCGAACGAATAAAAGTTCTTGCAAAACCTGACAAACCGTTGAAGAATCATCGGGGGGACGTTTCTGTAAAAGCGGACTCCCCAAGCCACTCCCGACAAACTCTTAAGTTGGAAGCGCGTCCGGCGCTTGATGGTTTATGCCCGTTCATCGGGCGGTTCCCGGCATTGTTACCAAGAATCGCATGGAAAAGAGGTTATGCCCCTTTGTAGGATCGCGGACCATGACCGATTGATTCTGTCGTGCCAGGCCAAGACATGAACCAGAAGCCCAAAACTGCCACCACTGTGTTCTATCCCAAAAAGATCATCATGGAGTGCCCTTTCTGCGGGATGACCTTGATCAAGACGGATTATCTGCGGATCCGCAAATTACTCGAAGAGACGGACTTGCCCATCGGCAAGGTATGTTCCAAATGCGGTGGCGTGGCTGTGATCCGGCTGAATACAAGGGCCAGGGAAATCCTTCTCACCCGATTGGAAGAGCAAGGCATTTCCCCTGACGCGAAATCCGCCGGTTGAAACACACGAACATATTTTCGAGCAGCGAAGTTTCCGGGCAAATCTCTTTGCGTAATGGATTGTTGCCTCAACTCCGCAGGTCTTGCCATGCCGTGGAAATATGGTTCCGAGGCTTTGTCTCATGATGGTTCTGAACATTGTTATTGCGGGGAGTACTATCCCGCGGTCAGCGGGAAAGAAATCTCATTTTCAGTAGGACCGGCATCTTGCCGGTCATTTGAAATGACAGGCTGGAAGCCTGTCCCACCAATGGAGATTGCTTCAGGCTAAGCCGTCGCAATTGTAGATACGTGGTACGTCGCAGCATCAAACGGAGCTAAAGGCATAGTTCGCTGTGCAAGAACATTGCCGGTCGCACTTCACTCATTCGCAAGGAGTCAACAAAAATGCTTGCCATAGAAAATACAATCCTCGTTTTGGTGGATGTTCAAGAAAAACTGGCTCGCGCAATGCACGAAAAAGATGCTCTGTTGGAAAGCACCGTAAAGCTTATTCAGGGCGCGAAGGTCCTGGGCCTTCCGATCATGATGACGGAACAGAATCCCAAGGGATTGGGCAACACCGTGCCTGAGGTGGCGGAGCTGCTTTCCGACCTCCGTCCGGTGACCAAGCTGAGTTTCAGTTGCTGCGGTGAAATCCGTTTCATGGAGCAGCTCGAGGAACTCAATCGCAAACAGGCGCTGGTGGCCGGAATCGAGTCACATGTCTGTGTTTATCAGACCGTAATGGACCTCGTGAACCTGGGGTACGACGTGCAGGTAGTCGCGGACGCTGTGGCATCCCGCACTGCGGAAAACAAGGCCATCGGCCTGGAGAGGTGCAAAGAACTGGGAGCGTCTATTACGAGCACTGAAACCGCCCTGTTCGAACTACTCCGGGTCGCGGAGGGCGAAAAGTTCAAACAGATGTTAAAGGTAGTGAAATAGCAAGGGAGAGCCCGCGTAGGATGCGGTGATCAATGGGAACCGTCCCGCGAGGAGTGGGATTCGTGTTCTTTTCGCGAGCGATGCGGTTCACTTCGTTCACCACATCCTACGCTATAGTGATTCTCAAAAGTTTTGACGTTTTGCAGGTGGTGTTCAACAAATGAGGGTTGTGTCCTGTGTGCCACTGCTGGGCAAGCCAGCAGTGGCACACAAGCCATAGTTCCCGTCGCTGTTTGTGGGATGGAAACAGACAAAATTTCTGGCAACAGCCATAATTGAACAATCCGTTGTGTAACGGAGTCTCCTCGGTGCCCCTTTGCAAGAAATTCTATATATATTACTCGCATGGTGGCTTCCGCTGTCAGCGGAAGCCACCATGCGAGTAGGTTATAGAAGTTTTTGGAGAGGGGTGCGGGGAGGAACCTTTTTTCAAAAAGGTTCTCTCCGCAAATTCCCTACTTCTTCTCTCCGGGCTTTGCTTCAGGCTTCGGCTCTTCTTCCTGCGGCGGTTCCGGCATCGGGAATGAGAGGTGGGACTGGACCAGCAGCCACTTGCCGTCACGTTTCTCCAAGACTCCGGTCCAATGTGCGGGCAGAGTGACCTTCTCTTCTCCTGTGTCCACGCTGACGGCACACTGAGCAGCGAACCACGCCACATCTCCTTTGGCGCCGACCAACGTCGAGGTATATTTTATTGAAGCGCCCTTGATTTGACCAAACTCCTGCTCGTACGCGGCCTTTATCGCTGCCTGGCCCACCACCGGCTTTTCGGAATCCCCATCAATGAACACCACTTCCGCGTCCGGCGCGATCAGCGCCATTGTACCTGCCACATCTTTGCTCTCATAGGCCTTGGCGGAGAGATCCAGGTACTCTTTCACTTCCTTTTCTATTTGAGGGTCGGCCTTTCCGGCTATTACGGGCGAAAATGCCGCCATAAGCACGCACAACGCCAGCCCGACACAATTTGTCAATCGCATGTTTTCCTCCTATTTCTCTCCTGAGAGTATCCGGACCCTTTCCCCAAGGGTCTTGCCGAATGTGTCCGGAGCGTACATGAGAGATATTCTAGAGCCCGGCATCCAAAAATCCCCTTCGGCCACGGCTCTGGCAAGGTAAGAATATCTGAAGTTGCCCGTCCAGGCGTGGTTTTTGAAAACCCTGACGCTGTCATCGCGAAATTCGAAATAGCTCGGAGTGAAATCAGAGAATCCATCCCCGCGATAAGCACCTTCACGCGATGATTTCTCCGCTTCCACGCCTTCGGTTTTAAGTTCGGAGTTTATCGGCACGATACCTGCGGGCACGGGGTCTTCCAGAGCCAAGTAGTCGAATTGATCATATCGTTTGGCTTTGTCCCGAGGGTTAAGGGATATTTCCAGAGTCACCCTTACCACGTCCCCCACTCGGATTTCTTTTTGGCCGTTAAGGTTTTCCATCTTCTTGACAAGCGCGAACCCTCGGGATAGTTCCCCCGGATCGGTAGCCATGTCCGGATAGGTCAGGGAAAGAGTGTAATTAATCAGTGCGTCCTTCGAATCGGATTCCACTCTGATCTTTCCCTGGTCCAGTAGCACGCGAGGGTCCAGCTCCAAATAAGCCGATGCATCGGTGATCTGGACCTCCATTGGTTTTTCTGCGCCATAATTGACCTTCAGCCTCACCGGTGAGGTCTTCTTGGGCTGTCTGGCCTCATAGTATTTGCTCAGTGCGAGCAAACACCATCCGGTGTCCGCTGTCGAGGCCCACTTCCCGTCCGGTTTCAGCCCTCTCAAGAGAAATCCGGCCCAGGCGTCCTCTTTCGGCCGCGTCGCCCCAAGTTCCATACCGGCCATTAGGCAGATGGCAATCTCCCTGAAGCTGGAGTCGGTATAGGATGATCTGCTCGGATCCGGCTTGGGATCCAGCTTATTGACCATTTCCGTTCGTTTCTTGCCCGTCAGGTATCCAATCTTCTTTGCAGCGATGAGGAGCAACGCCTTGCTCTGGTTGCTCAAGGAATCATACCCTGCAAAGAAGCCGTCCAACTCCTGCGAGGTCAATTGCTTGTCCGTGGCGAGGTTTAGCACTGCGAATTCCTTGGTCCACGCGTTGGAATGGTATTCATCGGTGCCTTTCTCCTCGAACAGACTCCCACGCAAGAATTTCATGGCCAAATCCATTCGGTCGGCAGGGACATCGAATCCTGCCTCGCGAGCAGCTGTCAGCGCGAAAGTAGCATACATGGTGCCCCACCATGACGCGTTTAACTGGCCGGGCCAGTAAGCGAAACCGCCGTCGGCCAGTTGCATGGAAAGCAGCCGTTCGACTCCGCCTTTGAGGAACTTGTCCACCTGGTCGATCTCGATGCCTGGAATGGCCCCTGATTTAACCAGTCCCCTGATACCCGCAAGAGGTATCACCCCTGAGCTGGTTTGCTCAACGCAGCCGTACGGATATGTCAGGAGGTATTTGAGCCCTGGCGCGATCCTGGCCCAATTGGTGGTGCTGAGGCTCAAGTGGGCTTTGAAGTCGGCAAGGTTTACGTCCTCGGGTTTGAGCTTCTTCAATACCTCAGGATAAGCAGCCGTAATTTCCACCTGTTGGACAAAATCACCGAACGAGGCCCTGTGAACAGGCCTGTACCTCGAATGTATCGGCAGGGTGAGTTCTATTGCGTCAGTGTATTGGCCGGATTTGCCGATGAACTTGCCGGAGAAAGTGAAAGTGCCTCTGTCCGTCCCCCCGGCCACTTCCGTCATTGCTTTAACCACTGCGGACGACCACGGTTCCAGTCTGATTGCAGACTGGGCAAGCTTCACCGTCAGGTCTTTTGAGGCCTTTGCTTCCAAAGTGGCCTCACCTTGCTCGCCTGTCTTATTGTTCACCACAACGGGAAATGTGAACCGATCACCCGGGATCGCGAATCGAGGCAATGAAGGCTCGACGAAGAACTCTTTGGTGACCACCATGTTTCGTTGGCCCGAAACAAAACCCGAGCCACGGTCGCAAACGACCGCGTAAACTCGGTATGCAGTGGTCGTGTCCGGGAGCTTGAATTCAATTTTGGCCATTCCGGACCCGTCCGTGACCAACGCAGGGTTAAAATATGCCACCGGCCGAAAATCCTTGCGGAGGCTGGCGCTGACCTCCCCCATGCCCACGCCTCCTCCGGTCAGCGGCCGGGTGGAGAACAGCCGGAACAGGTCCTGACTCACAAGCGCCAGACGCAAATCCCCTGAGAACACGGCCAGCGGAATATTGAACTTTGTGAGGGTCGACAATTCAGGGGTCTGGAAACGGGTCAATGCCAGGACAGCCTCGTCAACCACACAAACCGCCAACTCGGACACAATCCCTTTACCGCTCTGGTCCGTCACCTTGAAGTTGATAGTTTTGGTCTCCGCGGGTCGGCCCTTGAGGTCGGAAACGCCAGGGTCAATGTCAAGGCGGAGCTTCTGGCTTTCGCTCCTGATGCTGATATCCGCGTACCCGTAGTAGACCATGGGAATATCAGTGTCAGCTTGGCTGGCATAGACCGGGAACCCTTCCCGGCCGGCCGGGGCCATGACCGACACGAACACATTGGGCTGGAAGCCCTCCTTGGCAGTGAACTCGTAAGTCCCATCCGCGCCTTTGACGTCGATGACCTTGTATTCAAGCACCTCCCCTTTTTCAACTGTCACAAGGCATTTTTTGACCGGTCGAGGCGTGTGAAACTGCACTTGTATGGGCTCGCCGACGCGGTATTCGTTCTTTGCCAGAGCCACCAGGATCTCGTTGCTCGTTGGGGTTGCCTTTTCCGAGCGCATGCGGCTCTGCATCCAGTTGTCGTAATCCTCCCATCCGACTTTGAAGACTGTCTGACTGGTATATCGACCGCCTTGAGCCTCGTAAGTGAAGGCCACCATGTAATTCCCGGAGTCGTTCAGCTCCAGGGGAAAAACACCTTCACCGTTTTCCAGTGACAATTGCGAGGTAAGGGTCTTCATCCAACCCTCTTCCCATTGATAATTCAGGTTTCCCTCGTCGTCTCGTTTGTGAATATTGAAATATTTCTTCTCCATTATCGCGGCTTCGACTTTGCCCGAAGGGATTTTTTTCCCGCTTTCGTCCACCACGACAATCCTGAGCGGGGACGCATAGCCGCTTTGAACCTGTCGTGGATGACCGGAGACCCCTACCAGGAACTTGGGCTTGGGATTGAAGGTCTCGACCTCAGTGGCAGGTTCGCCGTCCACATCCAACACAGTGGCGGACACCTTGACGCCATAGATGCCGGTGAGCAACTTGGGGTCCAGGGGAATTTTGAAATCGAGCTTTCCTTGCCCGTCAAGAGTCGATTCTCCGGATTCGAGGAACCGCGTGGCTTCATCTTCATTGCCGAATAGATAGCCTTCCAGGCCCTGGACTTTGTTAACCACCGGGACGAGCATGGTCTTCCAGCGTACACGAGCATTCTTGACCGGCCCACCCGTGTAGTACAACCCTTTGACCTCGACGTTGAGGTATTCCTCGTCACGCTTCAGGCCGATAAACGCCGGGTCGGGCCGTTCTTCCTTTTTCAGCGAAAGCGAGGCATAGTGCCGGAGTTTCTTGAATTCCTGCACCATAAACGTGGCGGTAAAGACGCCGGGTTTTTGGACCTTCTTCTTACTGCCCTGATTTTCCTCTTGATTCTCCGATTCGGCTTGGGCCTGCTTTTCTGCCGGGGTTTCAGCGATTTCCGCATGGTTCTTCACTGTGACCCTGATAGTGTAAGTTCCTACAGCAAAAAAGCTTTTCACTTGAAGCGAATCGTAGCAGGAGCCGAATTCGTTCAGCTTCAATTCTTTGCTGTAAACCACGTCCTCTCTGGGACTTGTGATCTCGACTTTGACCTCTTCACCCTTCGGAGAGACGATTTTGTGATCCTTGTACGCCCTTGCCACGAACTTGAAATGAACCGTCTCGCCCGGTTTGTACACGCCTCTTTCCGTAAACGCATAGCCTCTGCGGGCATCGGGCTGATCCGTCAACTTGCTGGTTTGGGCAACGGCAAATGGTTTGAGTCGAAGTTGGTCCAACTGAATGCCGCAGGAGTCTTTGTCCGTAGCGACGATCGCCCATTTCAACTTGGCCAATTGTACGGGTCGCGTGGAGGGCCCGGCCGTGTTTTTGAGACCGGCAGTCGCCTGGAGGGCCTGCCCTTCCTTGATCGCCAAGACTCCGCCGGCATCTGTCTTGCCGGCCAGATATCGACTGCCTTCCGAGTCTGTAAGCATTACTTCTGCGTTGGCGACAGGCTCGCCGGTATAGAGATGGGTGACCCACAACAATAGCGACCGGCCGGATATCTTGTAACTGACTGCAAGGTCCGTGATCTGGACTATCCGTGTGGACTCGCCGCGCATTTGCCCGTCCGGATCGGACAAAGCGACCTTGTAAGCCCCGCCATGGTCGGGGTTCTTGCGGAATGAAAGGGGGAGTGAATAAGGTTGAACCAAGCCCTTTGCCTCGGGTGCAAAATAGACTTCCGACTCTTCAGGGGAATCGCTTGAGAAAACGGCCCCAACCTTGCCCGCGGCGGCGAGTTTTTTGAAGGCTTCTTCCTGCTCTTTCCACAGCTTTTGATTCGGCTTGTCCGGAATTCGCAGGGCTTCCGCGGCTTCCGGTATCAGGTAAGCGGGGATCTTGCCGACTCTGCATCGGACCTTGGTAACATTGGAGAGCGTGAGCGGGAGGAGTTGGCGTCCCTTCAGCTCCACCACGGAACGATCGGTCCTCACCGTAATTTCGGGCCGCAACCCCGGACCTTTGAACCGAAAATCCTTGGCCACAAGCAGCCCTCGGCCATTGCCCACGGTCATTTGCGCGACATGCAGGTGGTAGTCCCTATCCAGCTCAAAGTTCCCCTTTATCCGGAAGTTGTTTTCGTAGCCTGGAGGATCGACGCTCAGGCCCTCCACCGCCGGAGTTATCTTGATTGCGCCCGCAAGCTCCTTCTGGTCGATCCTTCCCGATAGAGACAGTTGAAGCCCCTTTTCAGTTGGAGACCTGTAGAAAGTAGTCACGCTGTTAACCCATATCTTTTCCAGCGTTATGAATTGATAAGAGAAATCCTTACCCAGTAGCCTACGACCTGTTGCGTCTGAAAGAGACTTGTCGATGGTGATTTTGACAGATTCGGGCTTGGTCACGGGTTTTATCGGCACAATCCGGAATTCACGCGCGGCCTCGGTTGTTACCTTATTGTCTCGAGTGTCTCGAAGCTCAAATTTCTCGGGTGCTTCTCCGATAGTGACTGTCGTAGCGGAAACCAGATTTGATGGGAAGACCGGGTGATTGAACCTCACCCTCACAGCCCATGTTTCCTTTTTTTCACCGCGGAAAAAGGAATCGCGATAAGCATAGGCGGTAAGCTCGTCGGTAGAAGCAGATGCCGGAGCGATTCCGAGGAGAGCAATTAACCCTACAACAACCATGCCCCAAGAAAACTTGTTCATTTCTCACCCCATCCAAAAATCTTACGGTTTCGTACAATATGAGAGGGAAAATCCCCCTGTTTTGTAATCATTCCCACCAGGTTACCGGAGATCTGACGAAAAAATTACCAAAAAATTTGCACAAGAAAAAAGTGTCTTACAAATTACCTGTTTCACACCAATGCGCTTTTCGTCGGTGATTACTTTATTAAGTCCGGAACGACCGTCTCCGGCAGACCTCCTCCGCCACGTGCAGCAAGCCCGGCTTCGTTTCGGAGGTTCCAAGAAGACACCCCCAACCGGCTTCACTGTTTGAATGCGAACTCGTATGGCGACATATTCCTACAACGCGAGGCCACTATACAGTAAATCAGAGCAATCCCATGGTTTCTTCTTCGGTTGCCTGTTTTTTGTCCCAGCGTCTCATCCACCGAGAGTCATAAGATGACATGGATAAAGAAGTCAATTTCTTGTTTTTCAGAATTTGAAGAACTGAAGGTAAAATCTCGGCCGTGCGTGCTCGGTCGTGGAACAGGACCACATCCCGGGGTTTGACTCTCTTTACCTTGCCCAGGACACGAGACCCGCGATATATGGGAGCGACGCGCATGCGCCAGTCTTCAGTATCCAGGTCCCACCAGGCCTCGTTATAGCCGAGTTGGGTCAGGACCTTTGACGCGGCTGTGTAATTGGTCTTGGAGCCTGTGTGGCCGAAGGGAAATCTGAAGAAAAGAATTTGGGACCGGCCTTTGAGACCCGCCTCCTCGGCCACTTCTTCCAAACGCTTGTGAGTCTCGCGCATCTCCTCTTCGACCTGCTGGCGGCTGAGGGAAAAGAAGGAAGTATGTGTGTAGCTGTGGTTTCCCAGCGAGTGCCCTTCTTTCAGAGAGCGAACCGCAAGATTTCGCCAACGTGTTTTGTCCAGGTTGCGGCCGATCACAAAAAAAGTGGCTTTCTGGCCGTTTTCTGCCAATCGGTCCAAAATGATATCGGTGCTATCCACTGGTCCGTCGTCAAAGGTCAGGAACAGAGGACCCTCTTCGACGGCTTCGCCAATGGCTTCATCGTCCGGCCGTGGAAATACTTCGACATCACTTAGGCCCGACTCCTTGTCTATCGCGGTGGGCAGGAGACCGGCTTGCGAAACTAGAGGGGAAATAACAGGGAATGCTGCAATCCAGGCCGCTCCAAAGCGCAGGAAAGCCCGACGTCCTACGGTTGACGCGGAACGGGTCTGGTTAAGAGTCCGAGTCTTGCTCTCGCCTGACAGAGGATGCTCCTGCAACAGTTGGGACTGTTCGATGGGGGCTGGGCCTCACGCCTGCCGGCCGTAAACCTTATTGACTCGATCGTGCAAAAGAACGTATGAAAACCGTAGCTAGAAAAGGGACCCTGTGTCAAGGCCTTTGCTGGAGAAGCACCACATAATGCCGGTGCACTCTGAAACCGTGAAGATCAGCGGTGAGCAATATAGGCACTGACCTGGCAACCAGGTCAGTGGCACCCAAAATCCCATGAACAGCGGCCTCGCGGTCCTAGTGACCTGAGCAAACACAGATCCGCTTACGATCTGGTGGATTTTTCACTGTTCGACGGAGAACCGGTGTACGAGGATGAGAGAAATGGACGAGGAAGACGCGCAAAAAGACAAGGCTGAGCCGGCCGCGTCCCGTTCGAGCGGCCCATTGAGGATCTACAGAGACGAAAACAACGAACTCTTTGTCACAGGGTTCGGGCTGTGGATTCCGGTCCGAACGGAAAAGGAAGGGACACTACTAATCGAGGAGTTGGAGGACCAGGGTTATCGGATCTGTTATTGAGGGACCAAACACCTGCCGCCTGGCCTGTTGTTCCTGCGCGTACCGCTCTGAAACCATAAAGGAGCGGTGCCAATACCGCTCCAATTAGTTAACCATGAACCATGTTACCGGTAATGTTGCCGGGCAGCCCTTCCGGGGTCAATTGCCGAACGGTTCACTCCTCAAATGTCTTGGTGTATCCCGCTTCGGTGGATTCCTCTCTCCATGCGCCTCCACGGAGCCCTTGGCTTTCCCTGAACTTCTCATACTGATCGAGTTCTTCCTGGCAGCGGACGCACAGACGAGCAGCCGGGAACAGGCGCAGCCGTGCCTCGGGTATGGGTTCGCCGCATTCCTCACACAAGCCGTATTCCCCGAGTTTCAATCTTTCCAGTGCGTCTTCTATTTCCTTTAGCTGGCGGTGCTGCCTCATTGAAATCTTTGCGGCCAGTTCCCTGGATATTTCACCTGTAGCCAGGTCGATCTCATCGCCTTTTTCAATGGCGTCAATGTTACGCTCCAATTTCAGGGAAGCTATTTGATCCAACAAGACCTGCTTCGGGTTGAACGGTGGCCGTTCCGTTTGGGGCTTCTTGGCCTCTTCCATGGGTCTTGGAGCCGGAGGTTTTGAAGGAGCGGGTTTTGGAGTAGGGGGCGGCCCGGGAACATGTTCCCTTTGAATGGTACGAGTCTGTGGCGCTTCGGCACCAGCTACTCTGTACAAGTTCTTACCGTTCTCCACCTTGCGTTCTATTTGGCCTTTTTGGACTTTGCCGCGGACGCTGTTAGGCACTATGCCCAGCACCTCGGCTATCTCTTCACGGGTCATCCAATCATGAGTGGACAGCATGATCACTTACTCCTCGGTTGTCACTTCCGTCCGCGTTAAATAATCATTGAAGTACTTGTGCGCAAGATCCAGGGTCAGCTAATGCGAAAAACCAAGTAGCGGCCGCTGGGCCCAATTGGCCAAGCAGGCAGGTCTCGGACAGATCAATCTTGAGCCGCGCGTACGACACGACCGGGGGGTCTCGTACGCGGACGCGGAACTTATATCTTCCGAGGATGCCTGTCAACATATTTCTGAAGACCACCGTAAACATTCAGTCTTTTGGGGTGGAAGGAATGTTTTTGTTGGGCAGCCCCGCGGGTCGCGGGACTGCCCAACAGGCCCCTGACATCGGCATGATGTGAAGCCCCCGTCCTAAACTGCATAATTTCAGGTAACCGTTAAATGGCCGGCCTGAAGTAGGGTTCATGCGCAGCAAGCCGGGCAGTCCGCTCTAAAAAAACCTGATCCTTTGAAAAAAGAGTTGAAATGTTAGCCGGTTCAGTCTAAGTAGCCCAACTAATAACCCTTTGGGAGAGAAGCACATGAGAATCAACAGCCTGCTTGGTGTCTTCGTGGTGGTCTTCAGCATGGTCTCTATGGTGCAGGCTTGGAATTACCCGCCTGCTCCACCCACGGGCACAGGAACCGTGCCCAATGCTACCCATCCATCGGTTCAGTCCTATGCCCCGCCAGCGCAAACCTATGGAGGGACTCACCAGCCGCCCGCCGCGTACCAGGGGCAACCCGGTTCGCCTGATTACTCATCGGGCACACAGGGCGACCCTGCTTATCCTTACCCGCCCTATCACAACCCTTACTACGAGGGCGCGGTGTCCCCTCGGAATTTCCTGTCAGGCACCATTGATTGGGTTTTCAGTCTGCCGTCAAATGCCATAGACAGCTTCTCCAATTTCCTCGACAGCAATTTTTTCCCGCGCGCGCCGGCAACGAGCGGGGGGGCGCCTTCCGCACAGCCACAGGGAGGCCACCCTTCTCCGGGAGCCCCTGCGAACTCGGCGCCGCTTCCTCCGGCGAGCGTGTACGGGCCTCCTTCGCGATGAGCGCTTCTACCGAAGACTGACGGGCGCTTCGTGCCCGCGTATGCCAATTATGTAGTGGTGGGGACGGTTGGATCTGACAAACCGAACTTTCTTGAGCAGGTTGGTGCGTGTTCAAGTGGGTCAGGCTGATTTATATTAATCACAGGGTCAGGCCGATCACGGACCGAGGACAGGCTGTATATTCGTATGAGCATATTTGAAGGAACCCAAAGCCCCTTGAGAGACTTTGCCACTGCCAGAACAATGATGGTTCAGAGGCAACTTCTGGCTCGCGGCATCATGGATCGCCGCGTCCTGGCCGCTATGGGAGAAGTTCCTCGCCATCTCTTTGTGGCCGAATCTCTTTGGTCGGAGGCCTATGACGACAACCCTCTTCCCATTGGTGAGGGGCAAACGATCAGCCAGCCGTATATGGTGGCCTTAATGACCGAGTTGCTGGACTCGGAGTCAGATAAGCGAGTCCTCGAGATCGGAACCGGCTCAGGGTACCAGGCTGCGGTCCTCACGCGGCTGTGCCGGTGGGTTTACACGGTGGAACGGATAGAGAACCTGTCAGAGAAGGCACGCAAAGTGACGACTGCCTGCGGGTACGACAACATCAGCTTCAAGGTGGGGGATGGAACTGAAGGATGGCCGGAAGAAGCGCCTTTTGAAGGAATTGTAGTAACCGCAGGAGCACCCACCGTGCCCGAAGTCCTCGTAAATCAACTCCAGGTCGGCGGTAGACTGGTAATCCCGGTCGGCAATCGCTTTTCTCAGACCCTCAAGCTGGTCGTCAAGACCCAAGAAGGGACGACAGTAGAAAGCCACACCGGCTGCCGTTTCGTCGACCTGGTGGGGAGGCACGGTTGGCGGGAATTTTGAAATCCCGTGGGTTGCGTCAAACGCGAACCGCGGCATTCGAACGCAAAGGCCTTCGCCCTAAAGACCTCTCAAATCAAGCCGAAAAGAGCGACATCTGCTAGTGACCGTATTCTGCAAATTTCTATTAGTCTTCTTCCTCATGACCCTCCTGGCAGGATGCCCCCATCATAATACCGGGCTACCGCCAAACCTGCGGCTTCCTGCAATGCAGCCAAGTCTACCGGCAAGCGGTCTGTATCATCCTGTCGAGGCAAACGAAAACCTGTCCATGATAGCAAAGGCCTATGATGTAAACCCTCAGCATCTCGCGGAAGTGAACAACCTCAAGCCTCCTTATGACGTGAAGGCCGGCAGCAAGATTTTTGTTCCTGGCGCGTCCCGTGTGAAACATGTCCGCGCAACACCTGACTCCGCCACTCCTCAAACGGATGTGCAAGCATTTACAGGACTCCTTTCATGGCCGGTGAATGGGAAAGTCATTTCGGAATTCGGCGTCCGAGACAAAACCCAGCACGACGGGATAGCTATCCAGGCCCCGGAAGGGACACCCGTCAAAGCAGCGGGTGACGGCAAGGTTGGCCATGTCGGCAAAATGGCCGGTTATGGAAACGTAGTTCTTATCGAACATCCGGACCGTTTGGTCACCGTGTACGCGCATCTGAAAGCGATAAGCGTAAACAAGGGGACCCTTGTTAAGCGCGGCCAGGCGATCGGATCTGTCGGCAGTTCAGGCAGAGCGGCTGAGCCGTCGCTCTATTTTGCGGTCACTTCCCGGTCCAAGCCCCGAAACCCTTTATTTTTTCTGGATAAGAGGACGTGAACCATTCTGGCTCGTGTTACCTTGTCATTGCGAGGAGTGAAACGACGAAGCAATCTCTAACCTTAGGCTTTGAGATTGCTTCGCTGCGCTCGCAATGACAGTTTTTCCGCACCCGTAACCGAGTGCTTACTTCGAACGTAACCATTCAGTCTTGCGGGGGTAGAAGGGATTCTGAGCCCTGAAGGGGCGTACCAATGGTAGCCACGGGTGTAACCCGTGGACCGGAAGTACTGCTACAGCCCTGAATTACCGACCCTGGAGGGGTCGACCAATCCTGAAGTCCAACTCATATTTATGGTCGACCCCGCCAGGGTCGGAGATCCAAATGATTGTGTGGACCATTGTCCACGGGCTTACGCCCGTGGCTACGGTTGGGCTGCCCCTTCGGGGCATGGGAGACGCTCCCGCACGGAAGTGAATGATTACCTTCGAACAACACTTCCGCGTTGACGCAGGCGGGTTATTCTGCCAGAATTTCTTCGGCAGCAAGGAATTTGAAACGTGGAAGGTGGCTCATAATGACCGCGTTCATGTTTTGGAACGTTAATTCCAGACCTCGCGGCGAGATCATAGCCAATCTGGCTCGCAGGCATGACGTTGACGTCATCATGCTTGCTGAGTGTTCAATCTCACCAGCCGCCCTACTGAGCGAACTGAATCGCGTTGAGACGCAATATCATTATGCCGAGCAACGGGCTTGCAAAAAGATTGAAATTTATAGTAGATTTCCGGGCGATTTTATTCCACCTATAATTGAGGACGACAGACTGACTGTTCGACATCTGCAGCTACCGGGTCTAACGGATATACTCCTCGCAGTGGTCCATTTTCCCAGTAAACTCTGGTGGTCGGACCACAGTCAAGCCGCTGAGTGCTGCCAACTGACCGGATCTCTTGAAGAAGCAGAGAACATGGTAGGCCATTCCCGAACGGTCCTGGTCGGTGACCTCAACATGAACCCTTTCGAGGCCGGAGTCGTGGGCGCTAACGGCCTTCATGGTGTAATGACTAAGCGAATTGCCGAGACGGGGTCGCGGATTGTTCAGGGCAGGCAATACCAGTTTTTCTATAACCCAATGTGGAGCCTTTTGGGCGACGCATCACCCGGTCCCCCTGGAACACACTTCTACAGCGCAGCGGAACATGCAGTATTTTTCTGGAATATGTTCGATCAAGTCTTGATCCGTCCAGCACTTTTAGACCGTTTCAGGAACAAGGACCTGCGAATAATAGAGTCAGACGATCAAAGGAGTTTTCTGTCGCCTCGCACTGGAAATCCCGATCCGAATGTAGCATCGGATCATCTTCCGCTGGTCTTCAGCCTAGATCTCTAGATCGTAGGGGGAAATGTACCATGGACGATCTGTGGCCCGACCACTTGCAAACTGTGGCACCGTACTCGCCAGTCAGAATCCTGAAAGAACAGGCTGCATTGTTGGGGGAAAAAACCAAAAACATTGTGCAGGCCTCTCTTCGAATCTCCGGGGAAGGGAGTAGCTCCGCGAAGCCTTTTCTTTACAGCTTTTCTATTGACTGCCCGGCTCTTAGTTACCACTATAGAGTCTTTTCGGTAGCACTGGGTTTTGAACCTTATCCCGTCAGCTTCAGAATCGATGGTGATATTCGTAAGGAGATTTCTCCCGACACTCCGGAAGGGGTTTCCCTTTCGGCAGAATCTGAGCAGGACTTTGTTTCAATTCTTGGGAAAATCCTCCAATCAGAGAAGACAAAAAAAATCGTAGCATCACTAGTGGCCCATGCACAGGCGGGTGAAGTCTAGCAATTCTAACGCGTCTAAACCCTTAGTTGGTGTATTTAGTGTAGATGCCGATGGCAAACAAGTCGGAGGTATGACGTTTTTGTCTCAAGATCCGTTGATAAGGAAGCCGCTTGCTAACCTCAAGATAAGTTCGCCCTTCACCATTCCTTCAGGGGTTGTCACCACTGTGCCCGCGGTGCTTGCGCGGATAGCGCGGGACGTGCCCGCCATAGGATTCCTTACCACCAAGACCTTGAGCGTCAATCCGCGAGAAGGGTACCGCGAACCGATCGTTCACGAATACTATCCGGGCTGTTTCGTGAATGCTGTGGGGCTGGCCAATCCGGGCGCTAGGAATTTTGTGGAAGCCATGCAACCGCTGTTGCCTCTCCACGACAACAAGCCACTGCTAGTCTCCATCATGGGCAACGATCCGGAAGAGTTCCTGGAGTGCGCTGTAATCCTCGATCCTATTGCAGACGCGTTTGAGCTTAATCTGTCTTGCCCTCATGTAAAAGGCGCGGGCCAAAGTGTGGGTTCCGATCCTGAAGCTGTAGGGGCGATCATGCGGCTCCTGACCGCCCACATCAAGAAGCCTATTATCCCGAAACTTTCGCCGAACCTCGGAGATATCCCGGGCATGGCTCGGCTGTGCGAGGAAGAAGGCGCGGCCGGACTGTCATTGATCAATACCGTCGGGCCGGGCACTGCGGTAGATGCAGAAGGCAACCCGATCCTCAGCAATGTCAACGGAGGATTGTCCGGAGCGGGGATCTTGCCAGTGGGATTGAAAGCCGTGAGAGAAGCCGCTTCCGCTGTGAACATTCTCATAATAGCTTCAGGAGGAATCGGATCTGCAGAGGATGTCATAGCGTATTCGGAGGCAGGAGCCTCCTTTTTTGCGGTGGGATCTGCCATGGCCGGGTTGACCACCCGCGAAATTGCCGACTTTTTCGCGAGGCTGACCAAAGCCATGGAGAAAAGACCTGAACAGCCTTCCCCTGCAAAATGCCTTACCTCGGAATCCCGCACTACCTATTCAAAAACGCGGGTTGTGGAGAACACTCGCATCGGCGACGACATATTTAAACTCCGCTTGGAAAAAGGTCCGGCATGCGATCCGGGGAAGTTTTTCTTTCTTCGGCTTCCAGGCGTCGGCGAGAAACCCTTTTCTCCTGCTTATGACTTAGAGCCGGTTTACTTTGTGAGAAAAGTCGGACCGTTCACTTCGGCCCTGGAAGGCCTCAAGCCGGGTGACTGGATTTACATGCGAGGGCCTTACGGTAAGGGTTTTCCCGCGCCTCCCTCGGACAGGCCTTTGGTGCTCGTTGCCGGAGGCACAGGTTCAGCGCCGATAATTTTCGCGGCAACGCGATGGAAGACTTCTGTTGCAAAGGCCTTTTTTGGGTTTTCCAGAGAAGTGACCGATCCGTTCCGTGAAGATATCAGCCGCGATGTCCCTGGAGCCACTGTGGTAATCGACACCCCCGATCGAGTCGGCCAGGTGGTGCGATTCCTGGCTGAGGACATGCAGACGGAACCGGAGCTTTACAGGCAAAGTCTGGTTTTGGTTTGCGGTCCCTCGGCCATGATGCAGGCCGCCGTGGCCGTGCTGGAGGAGCAGATCCCTGAAGAGAGGATCTTCGTAGCTCGCGAGGACGTAATGCGCTGCGGGATAGGACTGTGCGGAAGTTGCGGAACCAAGAGCGGTCTGCGATCCTGCATAGACGGGCCGGTAATGCCGGCCGGCGCGGATCTTGACTTCTAGACATTTTGGCCTTAGCATCCGGACCGAAATTCGACCTTGAGGGGATGGAGTCCCCCTGAAACCGCCTTCAAGGCTGATGACTCCTACCGCGGTGTGTCTTGCGGTGGGAGCGCGACCCGACTGGAGCCCACCCTACGGTGGGTTTTTCATTTTCGGGTGCCGACCTGGAACGTGACCCGGTACATCAAGTCGTTTGGAGTAATTCATGGACCAAACTTGGTTTGTGGCTATGATTTGGATCGGACTGGCGCTACTGGCCAGCGTCATCTCGATGCGGACCGCTATTTCCGTCGCGCTAGTGGAAATTTGCGTCGGCGTAATAGGCGGGAACTACCTGGGGCTGGACCCGAAGGCCGAATGGATCAGTTTTCTTGCAGGCTTCGGCGCTATTCTCCTAACTTTTCTGGCGGGCGCGGAAATCGACCCTGAAGTTCTCCGAAAATACGGAAAAGAAAGCATTGGCATAGGGTTCTTCAGTTTCCTGCTTCCCTTCCTGTCCGCTATGGCCTACGCGTACTACGTGGCCGACTGGACGGCTGAAGCCTCCATGATATGCGGCATTGCGCTTTCGACAACCTCGGTCGCTGTGGTCTACGCTGTCATGGTCGAAACGGGCCTGAACGAGTCGGAATTGGGCAAGCTTATACTTGCGGCTTGCTTTGTCACCGACCTTGGAACCGTGGTCGCGCTGGGCATCCTGTTTGCCAACTATGACGTTTGGCTGATAATCTTCGGTGTTGTAACCGCATTGGTTCTCGGCATAACTCCACGATTTGCGCGTTGGTTTTTCAAGGCTTTCAACGGCCACGTGAGTGAACCCGAAATCAAGCTCCTTTTCTTCATTCTTTTTGGGCTCGGCTGGCTGGCCACTCGCGCGAACAGCGAAGCTGTGCTGCCGGCTTACTTGTTGGGGCTGGTCGTCGCAGGGCTGTTCAAGGAAAACCGTGAAATGGTGCGACACCTTCGCACCGCGACTTTTGCACTGCTGACCCCGTTCTATTTCCTGAAAGCAGGCACCATCGTTTCTATTCCTGCCCTTTTAGCCGGCCTGGGGTTGATTTTAGTGCTTCTTGGGGTCAAGGTGGCAGCAAAGTTCATCGGTGTGTATCCTCTGACCGCTGTGTTTCGCTTTTCGCGCAAGATAGGCATGTATACTACGCTGCTCATGAGCACAGGCCTGACCTTCGGCAGCATTTCAGCGCTGTTCGGTTATACTCGAGGCATCATAACTCAGGACCAATACACAATTCTGGTCACCGTGGTGATCGGGAGCGCGGTTGTTCCCACGCTCATTGCACAATGGTTCTTTCAACCCCGGCATGAAGAGGTAGACGGCAGCGAAGGGGGATGGATTGTGCTCCAGCCATCAGGAGGTGAGACAGATGTTCAAAAAAATTCTGATAGCCTATGACGGCTCCGAGGGTTCGAAGAAGGCCCTCAAGAAGGCAATTGAGCTGGCCGCATGCTTTGACGCGGAGTTCCATTCGATTTCGGTGGAAGAAGACCTGCCTCAATATGTTGCCACGGTTGGCGAATTTGAGGAGGTCAAGCGCCAGAAAGACGCGTTCTTTGAACAGTTGAACAACGAAGCTGTTGAGCTGGCAAAAGCCGGTGGCGCAAAACTCCTAACGCATATCGTGGCGGGCCATGAAGTCGAGAGCATAGTGAGCTTCTGCGCGGCCGGTGAGTTCGATCTGCTCATCGTGGGTTTTATGGGCCACAGCCGGATCTTTGAAAGGGTATGGGGGAGCACTTCGCAAACTCTGACACGCCTGGCCCCGTGCTCAGTTCTTGTTGTGAAGTAGAGCCGTTCAAGGTTGCCGGGATTGAAATATTTAGTAATCGAGAGGGCAAATCAATCGCCCGACCCCTGTCGATTCCGATGCTTCTGACCGTGAATAAGAAATTGCGTGCCACCGTCCAATCATAATCGGAGACAGCTTTTCCGATCCTCGCACCGGCAACCTCGAACTCCGGTGTGGTCGATTGTAAGACAACGCTAACCGAAGTAAAATGAAATCAGGTTCAGACCGGCCGGATTCACCTGGAAGTCTTTCCGCAAGAAAGGAGCAGCTATGTTTCTCAAAGAAGCTGACCTTTTCATGGGGCTTAGCCAGGAAACCATGAGCGAAATTGGCAAAATCATGGTTGAAGAATCCTACAACAAAGGCGCCCTTCTGTTTTCAGAGGGTGACCCGGCACAGTATTTTTATGTCTTGCAGGAAGGGAGGGTGAGACTCGCGATCGGCAAGGAGGGGAAAATAGATTACACCGTGAGCAATCCGGGAGAAGCGTTCGGATGGTCCGCTCTGGTTGACCGCCAATGTTACACCACCGCCGCGGAGTGCGAATCGCCGACGAAGTTGATCAGAATCGAAAAAGAGAAACTCAACAAGGTCTTGGAAAGGGACCCAGGCGGCGGAATGATGTTCTTCAAACGTTTGGCAGGCGCCATAGGGGAGAGATTGATTCACAGCTACAACTCATTTCTGTCCGAACAGAGGCCGGGTGGCGGCGCGTCCTATGGCTCGGGGCAAGTCACGGACGCCCGAGAGGATTAGCTGAGTTCATCCACCCTGAACGAGCACAGTTTGAACGGCGCGCCGGCGCTCTCACGCTTTTAACGGCTGACGCACCCAACGCGGATCCGGTCGGTTGAACCTTGAAACGTCAAAAGGTCGGCTGTAGTCATTATGTGGTGAGGCAGCAGTCTGCACAGCTTTCCCCTGGTGCTTCTGCGATATGCATGATGATATATCAATTCACAAAAGAAATGTCCGAAAAGGCCATTTACTCAGGGCTGTTAGAAACCACCAGAATCGGCGGGCACGGCCCGCCCTACAGGAAGCGTCGCACCTATTTGTAGGGCGGGCCGTGCCCGCCATATTGAGGCGGTTACCAAAGGCGATGTTGGAAATCGAGGTCTTTCAGCCAAATTCTCGCCGGCCACACGGACAAAAACCTTGCCGCGGGCGTAACTCCCCTGGGGAGGCGAGGAATGTCACTTCCTTTTCCGCGAGGACTTTGAAACGATGACTCCTCTGAAGATTGGTTTTTTTATCGTATGGGCCTATCTCCTTCTTGGCCCGACCGTGGCCTCGGCATTTCAGTCGCATCCCGGTCCGGAAGGGCTTTACGCTCACCAGTTGGCCCACATTTTTTTCATTTTGGCAATGGCCTTTCTAGGTTACTGGCTACAGGTAAACGGTTTCACTCGCGAGCGAGGGTGGCGACTGATCCAGATATCATGCATTCTGCTGATACTCTGGAATATTGTGGCTTTTACCGGCCATTGGCTGGAGGAGCGAATCCCGGAGACCGTGGTCTCCGGCGAGCCTGACTGGACTCAACGAATTGCCGTGAACTCAGCGTGGACCGGCCTGTACTACGCTCTGAAACTGGACCACCTGGTTTCCGTCCCGGCGATGCTTTTCCTCTTGCTGGGCATAAGATCGCTGTACAGACAAGCGGTCACGGAGGGACGGAGAGGTGACC
Organism: Desulfomonile tiedjei; assembly: GCA_016212925.1. NCBI lineage: Bacteria > Pseudomonadati > Thermodesulfobacteriota > Desulfomonilia > Desulfomonilales > Desulfomonilaceae > Desulfomonile > Desulfomonile tiedjei. Next base: position 138,822 of record JACRDF010000048.1, on the reverse strand, counting down.
GGTAGTTCGTACTCGTTAGCGCCCATCTGGTTCACTGATGTGGCAGGCTCGGCTCTGATAATCGTCCTTTCGTTTCTCGCCGTGTGGTATGCGGTTCGCCTCGCGAAGGCTCAGCCGTCCAATGTCATCTGGATATATTTGTTGTGGCTCTGCGTGGCGCTTGCAGTATTTGGAGTTTCGCGAGGGGTGGGCCATATAGCCAAGCGTTTCCTTTTGCTCATGGATATGCGTGACGTATGGATCAGCCTGCGGTCATACAGCGGGGCGTTCAATACTCTCGCCTTCGTCGTAGTGGCTTCGATAACTCTGTTCTTCCAACGAATCCACAGAATCAATACAGCTATCCTGAAAGATAAAGAGGCCCTGGAACAAGCGAGCCAGGAAGTCATGCACCTAAACCGCAATCTGGAAACCCTCGTTCGACATCGCACGGAAGAGCTAAGCCTGTCGGAAAAGAAATACCGACGGATTTTCGAGGGCTCCATGGACATGATTTTCATCCTGGATGAGAAGGGGGACTTCGTTGATATCAACAGAGCAGGATTGGACGTCCTTGGCTTCCAAAATCGTGACGATTTTATCGGAAAGGTGAGCCTGGGCGGACTTTTCGCTTCAGGAGAAGAATTTGACCAGCTTATGTCGGGCCTTCATGCCAACGGCTTTGTAAGGGACCGGCAATGCAGACTCCGGAAAAGCGAAGAAACGGAAGTTTTCCTTCTCCTGAGCGCGACCAGCCGCAGAGACGCCTCGGGGAAGATCGTCAGCTACGAAGGGATCGCAAAAGATGTGACTGCGCGGCTCTACATGGAGCGTCAACTCCAGCAGGCTGAAAAACTCGCGTCCCTAGGCCAGATTTCCACCGGAATCGCACATGAAATAAACAATCCGTTGGGGGTGATGCTGGGGTACACGCAACTGCTTCTCAGAGATCACCCTTCCGGCAGCCAGATCCATGACGACCTGAAAACCATTGAAAAGCATGCGCGAAACTGCAAAGCTGTAGTGGAAGACTTGCTTAAATTTTCTCGCAGCACCCAGACTAGGAAATCCTCCATTGATATCAACCAATGTGTCGGGGAGGTAATTTCCTTGCTGGAGCACCAATTCGAACTGGACAAGATAACCGTCGAGACCCGGCTCTCGCCCAATCTGCCCAGAGTTACCGCGGACGGCGAAAAATTGCAGCAGGTCTTCATGAACCTGCTCATGAACGCCAGGCAGGCCATTTCCGGGAAGGGCCGAATCTCGGTGGGCACCGAAGGCGACCCTGGAACGCGTGCGATCCGTGTAGTCTTCTCCGACGACGGATGCGGAATCGCGGCAGAGCACATTGACAAAATATTCGATCCATTCTTCAGCACCAAGCCGGTCGGAGAAGGCACCGGATTGGGCCTTTCAGTCAGCTATGGTATCGTTCAGGATCATAACGGCCGCATCCAAGTGGAAAGCCGACCTGGTAAGGGCAGCACCTTTACGGTTGTGTTGCCGGTCGAGCAGGACGGGGAGAGCGCTTCCCGCATAGAGGCAAGTCAGTAGCCAAGGCCAAAGCCGGCCCCATGAAAGAAAATGGACCAACCGATTAAAGCAAGACTCCTGATTGTAGATGACGAAGTGGACATGTTGCGCCTTTTAAAGCGCAGTCTGTCTACGGACCTGAACTGCGAAATAGAAACGGCCCCCGATGCCTATAGGGCATTGTCCCTGCTGGAAGGGAATTCCTTTGACGTGATACTCGCGGACGTACGTATGCCGGGCATGGACGGTATGGAATTCCTCGATCGCATTAAGCGGGATTATCACGGCCTGACTGTAGTCATGATGACCGCGTACGGCACGATAGACCTGGCTGTACAGGCAATCAAGCAGGGCGCCTACGATTTCATAACCAAGCCCTTCGAACATGACAAATTGGTTCACATGCTGGACAAAGCCATTGAAAGGAGCCGGCTGGTCAGAGAAAACCTTTTTCTCCAGCGTCGAGTGAAAGAGCAGGAAAGTTTTCAGGAGATGGTGGGTGCAAGCCCGAAGATGCAGAAGATATTTGACACCATCCGCCTGATTAGCAACACCGACGTGACCGTCCTGATTACCGGTGAATCAGGCACCGGCAAGGATATGGCCGCCAAGGCAATTCACAGACTTAGCCAACGCGGAAACGGCAAGTTCGTTGCAGTCAACTGCCCTAACCTGCCGGAGAGCATTCTGGAGAGTGAGCTGTTCGGTTATCGAAAAGGGGCGTTCACCCATGCCACGCAAGACAAGGCAGGACTGTTCTGGGAAGCGCAGGGGGGGACCATCTACCTGGACGAGATCGGCGATATTTCTCCCACCCTTCAGACCAAACTGCTCCGAGTGCTGCAAGACAAGGAAATAAGACCCCTTGGTCAGACCAAGAGCTTGAAGGTGGATGTACGGATTGTCGCCTCAACCAACCAGGATTTGGCGGCCAAAATCAAGGTAGGCCTCTTTCGCGAAGATCTTTTCTACCGGCTCAACGTCATGTCACTGCACATGCCTCCGCTGAGGGAGAGGCAACAGGACATACCTTCGCTGGTCGATCATTTTCTCAAGCGCTTCTGCGCTGAGTTCAAAAAAGAGCCAAAAACAGCCTCTTCAGGCCTAATGCAGCGGCTTATCAAATATCCTTGGAGAGGTAATGTTCGCGAATTGGAGAACGTTATAAGCCGAGCGGTCCTGCTCACAGCCGACGCCACAATTCAACCCGAGGACTTGCAGTTGGATCTTGATTCCGTGGAATGTCTCGTCACCGAAGCGATAAAGGGGCTTCCCTACAAACATGCAAAGGCCTCGGTGCTGGAACGCTTTAACAGGGAATACCTGACAGACTTGCTTGGGCGCAACAACGGGAATGTTACCAAGGCGGCGAAAGAATGCGGATTGGAACGTCAGGCCCTCCAACAGATCTTGCGGCGGTACGGCATAAAGTCTCGCGATTTTCAGACATCTGAGGACCGAGACACCTTGGTCGAGAATTAGTGACGCAACAAATTTGTTGCAGTGCAAGGTTTTTGCTTCTAGGATATAAACGATCAATAATATTGCATTATGTCAACCAGCGAGTTGTCGAGCGCTCTAATTTCATTGCGGGAATCAGTCTTTCGCAATTCTCAAAATATTTTGTCAGGGCAGATTTCGCGACTGATTCGCATGTAATTTCAGCCGCATTCACTTTTTCTTCACGAGAGCCTAACGGGGCATAATTATTGCTACCGTTAATTTGACCTTATGACACTAGCCACTGAATAATAGTCGTAGTTGGACGGCAAATTGGCAATCATTCTGGTGTTGGACGAAGAAGCGGACTCTTGCACGCTGCTCAAGCGGGTCTTGCAGCGCATGGGCCACAAGGTTTTCGCATTCGGAAACAGCGAGGCAGCCGTGAAATGGGCCGCTTTCAATGTCCCGGACCTGGGGATTGTCAACGTGAGAGGAAGATTCATCCAGGGTTTTCCCATGTTCGAGCGGCTCAAAGAAGTCAACCGCGACATGAAGGTCATGGTGATAACGGACGCGTTCTCAGAGCAATTGTCCGAAAGGTTGTTCGCGGACGACTTCGTGATCAAGCCTCTGGACATCGACCAGTTAGAAACTAAGGTTCGCGATCTCTTAGGGCTGCAAAAGGCCAGGAATCCGGAATCGCGCATGAAAGGCTAAACCGTAACGATCGGAGGTTTTTATGACGAAAAAGTATTGGATCATTGTTGGCTTGGTGGCGGCGGTCGCTGTCATCACTACCCTCATGCTTGCATCCCCCGCTGCCGCGGGCAAGCTGGAGGAAGCTATAGCGAAAACCCCGCAGGGGGTTGGCAAGGGCATGATCGACTCCAAGGCAGCCCCGGGTTTTATGGGAATACCGGGAGCGCCCAGTCCCTTCTGGCTCTTCGGGATACTCTGGGGAATCTGGGTTGGCTGGATCTTCTCCACGGTTGGAGCGTTCGGCGGCATCATGGCTGGTGTCGGCCACATAACCGTGTTCGGACTCGCTGATTACGGCAGATCGTTCAAGGATACGAGTCCTGTGCTCAACAAGCTCCTGACCGATTCAATCCGGACGAGTAACCAATACCTCGTGGGACTGTCTGCCTTCATATCGTCTCTCACCTACTATCGGATGGGGCGACTCGTGTTGCCGCTCGGCCTGTGTCTGGCGGGTGGAGGTATAGCCGGGGCCTATCTTATCCCGGTTCTTACCGCAGGGAAGATCAACCTTAGCCAGTACATAGGGTTCTTTGGAATAATCGTCCTGGTTATCGGATGCTTCCTCTTCTACGAGACCACCGAAGCGGGACAAAAAAGCAAGAAGGCGGCGAAAGCGGCCGCGGCAGCATTTGAAAGTGAACACATAAAGAGAGCGGCAGGTGAGGTTACGGAGCATGGCGCGGCCGGTGTGCAAGTTACGCACTGGGGCGCTTCCAAAATCTCCTTCACATTCTACGGTGTCGAGTTCTCGTTTGCGCCCATTTGGCCTATTCTAGGTGGGTTCGTCATCGCGGCTATTTCAGCGTTCATAGGTGTGGGCGGCGGTTTTCTGTACGTTCCGTTCCTGACGTCCATTGCAGGATTGCCGATGTACGTGGTTGCGGGCACCTCGGCTATGGCCGTGTTAGTCAGCATGATCACCTCGATCTTTACCTTCATGTTCATCAAAGGGACGCCCATAGACTTCCTCTTCATCGGTGTCGAACTGGTGGGCATCTTCATCGGCTCCATCTTGGGACCGTATACGTCCAAATATATTCCCGATCGTTGGCTCAAGAGGATTTTTGTCGTGTTGGCCGTTTATGTAGGCGTGGGCTACACCACGAAAGGTTTCCTGGGGTACTCGATTTTCCCCGGAATGTAGACAGAAAAAGCCCAATCACAGATAATATAAACAGGGGCCGGCTTTGTCCGGCCCCATTCACCATGCCTTTTTCAGTAGCACATCATGGAAATGCACCCCTTGTGGATGCTCGTTGATCCGTACATCATCTGGTTCTATCGCCTGACGGGATACGCTTTTGCGGATTTTCTCTTGGGGACCTTTGTCCTTGCATGGATCGCACTCCTGGTCGGGGAATTTACCATCTCGATGGTTTTCCTGGTATCCAAACAGCGGATCGACGCAAGTACGGAAGAATCGCGGCACTATCAAGATCTATCTGCCGAGGCTCTTTCCGCTGGGGACAAAGAAGCTTACCGAGCGGCCAACAAGTTGGCCAATGACGCATTCGGGAAGTCTTTCTTCATGCAAATAGCTCTCTCTGCCGCTTTCCTATGGCCGGTGTTTGTGGCTCTTGCCTGGATGAATCAGCGCTTTGCGGAGTTGGAATTCCCGTTGATCTTCACCGACTATGCTCTCGGCTGCGTTGGTGTCTTCATTGTGCTCTATGTCGCGGCCTATCTCATTTTTAAGAAGATCAAATACAAACTGCCATATTTCCGATGGATAAAGACGATCCTCGATTCATATCAGAGCGGCCCCGTAGAAGCGAAGAGCTTCACAGACGGGTTGCCCGCGGTTCGCAAGGACGAGAAACGATGAAATGAGTCGTGCATCGCGGCGTTCGAGTTTGGAGGAACGGCGAGTGTGGCACGAACGACAGTTTCGATATACGATGTCAAGGAAAGGGAGAACGACCATGCCGGAAGGTACGAAAAAATCAGTGTACTCGGTTTGTTCCATGTGCACTGTCCGCTGCCCGATTGAAGTGGAAGTGGAAAACGGTGCGGTGAGGCACATCTGGGGGAACCCGCATCTGCTTGGGGGCCACTATCTCTGCCCCAGGGGAGCCGCGGGCAAGGTCTTTCAGAATGATACCGAGCGCTTGCAGCATCCCATGATACGGGACGGCGAAAGAGGGTCAGGAAAGTGGAAAAAGGCCTCATGGGATGAGGCGCTGGATTATATCGCGAGCAATCTGAAGAAAATCATAAGCAAGCACGGCGGAGAGAGCGTAGTGCTCGGCGATAGGGGCGGGCCGTTTACCGACATGCAGAAGGCCTTCATAAAAGCCCTCGGGTCACCGAACTATTTCAATCACCACGGCGCCTGTTCCAACAGCGTACATAATGCTCACAACGCCATGACAGGCCACCGCCGCAACACCGTGGCTTACGACTGGAAGAACTGTGACTATTGCATCCTTTACGGCAGGAACATCCTCGAGTCCATAGGAACCAAAGAGGCCAAGGATTTCATAGACGCGCTGGAGCGCGGCATGAAATTCACTCATATAGACGTGCGATGGAACTATACCGCGGCCAAGGCAGACAGGTTCCTGATGCTCAAGCCCGGGACGGACTACGCTCTGAACCTGGCCTTGATAAACGTGATCGTCAAAGAGAAACTCTACGATGCCGCGTTCGTCGAACGATGGGTCACGGGCATGAAAGAGCTGGTGGCCTTCGTAGAGCCTTACACACCCGAGTGGGCGGAGAAAGAGACCGGTATTCCCGCGAAACAGATTGTCACCATCGCGCACGAACTGGCCGAAGCCAAACCCGCGGTCATACTCTATCAGGGCTGGATGACGGCCTGGACCGAGAATGACTACTATTTCAGGCGGTCCATCTACATGCTGTACGCACTGTTGGGAGGGTACGAAGCAAAGGGAGGACTGCTCTTCAACAAGAATGAAACCCATACCGGGCGCAAGCCGTTGAGGAAACTTGTTGACGGTGTGCCGAAAGTCAACAAAAAGAGGTTCGACGGTGTGGGATGGAAGTACAAACATCTTTCACCCGACTACGGCCTGGCCCAGATGCTGCCGTATGCAATCCTCAAGGAAGACCCTTACCCTGTGAAGGCCTTCATAAACTACCGCTTCGATCCTCTGTCCGCGTTTCCCGACCCGGAGGCTTTCAAAAAGGGCCTGATGAAACTGGACTTGCTGGTAACCGTTGACGTGAACTATAGCCACACCGGCTGGATTTCCGACGTCATACTGCCTGAGGCCACCTATCTGGAACGCACCGATCCGGCCATAGCAAAAGGCGGTCCGAAACCGGCCCTCTGGTTGAGAAGACAAGCGGTCGAGCCTCAATATGATTCCAAGCCCAAGTGGTGGATTTTCAAGCAATTGGCCGAACGGCTCGGAATAGGAGAGTATTTTCCTTACAATAGCGCCGAAGAGCTGATCGAGTGGCAGTTGAAAGATATCGGGTTTCAGCTGTCCGACTTTGATGCCAAAGGGTACATAGAGCTGGCAAAGGATCAAATCCTGTGGGACCGTTCAGATGGCCTGAAGTTCAAGACACCTTCGGGAAAGATCGAGTTCGTGTCCAGCATGCTCCAAGACAGCGGACTCCCGTCATTCCCTCCTTACGAAAGCCCGAAATCGCCGCCCAAAGGGCATTACAGGCTGCTGACAGGTAAAATCGCCATTCACACCCAGGGAACTACTTTGAACAACCTGTACCTGAACGAGTTGCAGCCCGAAAACACTCTATGGATCAACACCAATGAGGCCAAAAAGCTCGGCATCAAGACAGGGGACACCGTGGAGGTCTCGTCCAATGGTTGCGTCCAAACCGTAAAGGCGTCAGTGACCGATTTCATTCATCCCGACGCGGTTTACACGCTCCATGGATTCGGCAGGGAGATTCCTCAACAGACCAGAGCTTACAAGAGAGGGATGAGGGACAATACACTGATGGGAGGCCTGCTTACGGTGGCCGTAGGTGGGAATTGCCCGATAACCGACTGCTTCGTCCGAGTCAAAAAAGCTTCTTAAGATCGCCAGCGTAAGGAGTTCACTACATGAGCGAGTACTATATATACCAAGATCAGAAGAGGTGCATCGGGTGCCGCGCTTGTGAGCTGCACTGTAAAACCGAAAACGACGTTCGCGTCGGACCCAGCTTCGGCAAAATAATCAATGTAGGGCCCACAGTGAGGGGCGACGTGCCTCGGATCAACTTCATTTTCATGCCCTGTTTTCATTGCGAGAATCCCTGGTGCGTCTCCGCCTGTCCGACCGGGGCCATGCAGAAAAGGTCCAAGGACGGTATAGTCTTTGTTGACCCGTCTTTGTGCATTGGGTGTAAGGCATGTATCACCGCTTGTCCGTGGGGCGCGCCTCAGTGGGACAAAGACACGGGCAAAGCAATCAAATGTGATTACTGTAAAGACAGGGTCGATCAAGGGCTCGAACCCGCGTGTGTCACGGGATGCACCACCGATGCCCTGAAGTGGATATCGCCGGCCAAGTCCTCGCAGGTGAGGCGAGAGCGGTTTGCAAAGGCCATAACTGAAGAAATACCCTTTCCGTAATGGCCAAAGGCGCCGCGGGAGTAATCCATGTCAAGCAATCCTATGTTTCCTCCAGGTCCGGGAGCGGACAAAAGCCGCATCGTGTACGACGAGGAGGACGGTCTTAAACGCGAATCGTCCGCGCCGTGCCAATTAAACTGCCCGGCAGGGATAGATATTCCCTCATATGTTGCTCTGATAGGCCTTGGTCGGTACGAAGAAGCGATCGAGATCATAAGGCAGGACAACCCCTTTCCTTGGGTATGCGGGTTGATTTGTCCGAATCCGTGCGAGGCATGGTGTCAACGGCGGTACTTGGACAAGCCGCTCTGTATCAAAGACCTTAAGGGATTGGCCGCCAAAATGGTCATGGACAAAGGCAGGGGCTACAAAATCCCTGAACCCAAGGCCACGTACAAGGAAAAAATAGCTGTCATCGGTTCGGGCCCCGCGGGGCTTACAGCTGCCTATTTTCTGGCGTGGGAGGGCTACCGAGTAACTGTCTTCGAGGCCATGCCCGAAGCCGGTGGGCTTATGATAGCAGGCATTCCGGAATTTCGTCTTCCACGGCATGTGGTGCGAAGAGAAATCGAGGCAATCAAGGAAATGGGTGTTGAGATCGTTGTTAACACCCCGGTGGGCCAGGATCTTACCCTCGACCACCTGCGAAAGGATGATTACAAGGCCTTCTTTCTCGGAATCGGCGCTTGGGAGAGCTTCAAGCTCGGCATTGAAGGAGAGGATGACTTCCCCCAGGTAGTGGGCGCTCTGAATTTCCTCAAAGACGTGTCCTTCGGATACAGGGTGAAGCCGGCCAATAGCGTGGCCATCGTGGGTGGCGGGAACGCGGCCATTGACACCGCGCGGACCTGCGTGCGCCTCGGTTCCCAGTCTGTGAGCATTGTCTACCGCCGTACACGTTCCGAAATGCCCGCGCATTTCGAGGAAATTATCCAGATGGCCGAAGAGGGGATCCATGTCCATCAATTGACTATTCCTTCCAAGATTGTCGGTAGTTATGGAAAGATCGATTCTCTTGAGTGCGTCATGGCCACGTTGGGTGAACCGGACGATACCGGCCGCCGCCGCCCTGTTCCCGTTGCGGACTCCTCTTACAAGATGCCTGTCGGAGCCGTCATATCCGCCATTGGCCAAAGGCCTGCCACAAGACAATATCCGGGTCTTGGGGATTTAGATCTGACCAGAAAAGAGACCATAAAAGTTCGGGGCGACAATCAGCAGACGAGCATTCCGGATGTCTTCGCGGGTGGCGACGCGGTCACCGGGCCCGCGACCGTGGTTCAGGCTATCGGCGCGGGCAAAAGGGCCGCCAGGGCTATTCACGCATACCTGAGGGATCAGCGCTTCGATGCCAAAGCCCTCCCGAGACCAAGGGAGATGGTCAGACCCGCTGAGATGAATTACCACGAGAAGTCATTCATTCAACGCCAGGAAATACCCCTGATAGACCTGGACAGAAGGATGCATTCTTTCGACCAGGTAGAGCTGGGGCTGGACGAGATCGCCGCCAGACAAGAAGCCAAGAGATGCATGCGGTGCGACATTTGCGAGAGATGCGGAAAATGTGTGGAGGTCTGCCGCGACCGGCTGGGGGTTTCGGCAATCAGGTTTCACCACGCGGGAGAAAGCTCTCTGATCCTTAAAGACTATGTGCACGGATTGCCCAAATGTATCGGATGCGGCTCCTGTGCCAACATTTGTCCCACCGGGGCCCTTGAGATGAAGGATCAGGGCGATGAGCGGCTGATTCTGATGTCCGGGACCGTTATTAACAGAATTAAAATGGAGAAATGTGAGGGCTGCGGCGTGTACTACGTGCCCAAAATTTTCGTGAAGCACGTGGCAAAACTGGTCGACGCTCCGGAAGAATCTTTTGAGCGAAAGCTTTGCCCGCAGTGCAAGCGCATATCCGCCGCGTCAAGAATCGCGGGTGCAGAGCCGGACTATACCCGGGTGGACGAATCCGAGGTGCAGGTTTACTGAGGTCCGGTAAAATGGACCTCATGCTCAGTCCTGACTGAGCGGATCTTGCCCGTTCGCCAAAATTCATGAACACAAAATCGGTAATGATTTCCGAGAATCGCTGAACGCCCTGCCTCCCTACCAAAGAGCACAAGGCTCCAAAGGAGTCTGACCCCGTAATTTGACTGCGCTGCCTCCAACAGTTATACCTGAAAAGAAGAGTTGTCCGCTGTCACCAGGGCGGCCGTTAAAGACCCCCCGGCGTTTGATAGTCTCGCTCGATCCACCCGTTCCGAAAATGCGTTTCTACAGGAGGCCATATTGACCAGCGAAAAAATAAAGAAATTTGCCCGTAAATGCGGGGCTGACCTTGTGGGTGTGGCTGATCTTGAGTTGCTAAAAGGAATAGACACAGAACCAGCGGATCTTCTTGAAGGGTACAGCCGGGCGATCAGCATAGGGGTCAGGCTGGCGGACGGCGTGATCGATCCGATTGTGGACCGGCCTACACCTTTGTACCAACAGCATTACCTCAAAGTTAACGCTTTGCTGGACGACATCGCTATTCGGGCATCACAGTATATTCACGAAGCGGGCGGGAAAGCTTTGCCGATTCCAGCTTCTCAATTGCTGGACAAGACGGAGTGGCGTTCGTACATTTCGCACAAGGCGGTTGCAATCGCGGCAGGGCTGGGATGGCAAGGGAAGAGCCTGCTGGTGGTCAATCCGCAGTGCGGACCACGGCTAAGGCTTGCCACGGTGCTCACGGATTTACCTTTGATCCCGGACCCACCCCTCAAGAACCGATGCGGCAAATGCTCGCATTGCACCGAAGCGTGCCCCGCGCAAGCTATTAAGAACGTCAACACAGTCAGGCATTACGCGGACAGAAACGAGGCTTTGTATTTCGAGCGATGCGTCACCAGAGTCACTGAGAACGCGGGCTCTCTTCCCTTCATCGAAAGCCCGATTTGCGGGGTCTGCATAAAGGTCTGCCCGTGGGGCCGCAAAAAGCGGGGGAAAAAATCCACAAAGGGTGCGAGTGAATAAAAGTGAAATCAGGCATGCGTGAAGTGGAGGAAGCCAATTTGGCTACGGGCCCGGAAAATAGGGACCTGGCCTGGCAACTGATCGATAGCTACGAAGACAGAAAATATGGGCTCTTCTCAGTTGCGATTAATCGGAGTAGGTCTCCCAGGACCGGAGGCATACACGAATTTCAGGTGCTCAAGTCTCCCGACTGGGTGGCCGTGATCGCTCTCACCCCTGACAACGAGGTGATAATGGTCCGGCAATACAGGCACGGAACGGGCGAGCTATCCCTTGAGCCGCCCGGCGGACTCGCTAAGGCGGATAAGACCCTTGAGCAATCCGGCCGCGAGGAGCTTGAAGAGGAAACAGGATATCAGGCTGAAAGGCTCGAACTTCTGGGTTGGATGCACCCAATGCCCGCCCTGTTCTCGAATCGTTTCTATGTTTATCTTGCCAAAGACGCCAGGCCGACCGGCACCCTCAACCCCGACGAGACGGAAGAAATCGAGACCCTCCTCGTACCGGTGGACAGTATAAGAGAGTACATCAGATCGGGGCGAATTACCTGCTCGGTCATGATTGCCGCTCTGTATATGTTCCTGGACCGCGAGGAAGCCGCGCGTGAGAAAGGACCCCCTCGCTAAACTTCCAGTGACCCTTCTCTTTTAATCCTCTTGATCAACAGGTTTTTCCCGCTCGCCTAGTCGTCCTGTCATACGGATTCGCCTTCAAACGGTGAAGATTGTTTGATCCAAAATCAGCACTGACCTGGTTCCCATGTCAGTGGCACCCAACAGCCTACCAGCATCGGCCTTCGGGTGCCACGGACCTGAGGTCGCTCCAGTCCGTGCGGGATCTACCTGATCCTTCAGTGTTTGACCGCGACCTCGTATGAAAGCTTGCGCGGTCCTGCAATTTTTTTCTTGCCATTGGTTTTTAATGTGGTAAGAGAGGCGGCACAACTTATCACCATACCGCATTATGCGTACCTGAGAAGCCTGGCGGCTTCAAATGTCCTGTCGTCGGGCTTTTCGTTTGTCTGGAGCCAGCATACCTGATAGATATACCGGTCTTTTCAGGATGTTACTATTATTTGCCATCTAGATATTGAAATATAGCTAACCTTATGCTATAATCAAACCTGTTAACTATATGATTCGACATTATAAGCAACGTCGAGTGAGGTCTGCCATGGAAAGGGTTATGGTTTCGATTGTGATAGTGATGGTTTTTCTCGTAGGAGTCGTCGGCTCTGCACAAAGCATGACACCCTACCCGCCTCAAGGTGCCTGTGGCCCGCAGCGAACTATGGTCACCAAAATGATCCCGTGCATGAAGACTGAGATGGTGGCCGAGGTCGTTCCGTGCACCCGCGTGGTTCCGGTAAAACGGATCGGATACCGGATGCAAAATGTCATGCTGAAGGGAATGCCTGTCGGACAACCCTGTGGCTTGGACCCTTGCATCAAATGTTGCCCGCAGCCGTTTTGCCAGGTGGTCCAGCAAAAGGTCCCTTACGAGTATTATGAACCGCAAACCGTACGCACGTACAACGTGGTGTACAAGCCGGTTTGCCGCCCGGTTATGCTGCCCCAAAATTATTTGGTGGAAGCGATTCCCATGTGCCGTTAACGGCCGCATGGATTGTCCTAATTTCCTAAATTTAGGGGGGCCTCTGCGTAATTGATCGGCCCCCCGCCCCCTTTCAAACCCTCGAGCATTCTTCGCGGCCAAGCTTCCATTAATTTCCCTGGACAGGCAAAAACCAAGAATTTGGACCTAAAGTAGTTTTCGGTCTTTTTGCAGACGCTTGGAAATCAAGTAAGCCCAATTAATCAAGTTATTACTGCAAAAAATCCTTGACGCGCTTGAAATCTTGTGGAATTACGTCCGGCAAAAGCGACGAGGATCAGTATCCGTGCCTGCATCGACCAATAGGCAAAGTCCTTTGACCCGAGCACCACTCTCCGATCTTGCCGGGGAACCGACAGCCGGGCCTTGCTTGCCTTCTGCCGGGTTCGGAGACCGCAGGTCGGTTGATTATTACACCGGCGTGCGCCACGACGTGGTGGCCATGATACCTGAAGGAGTAAGGTCGATTCTCGAAATAGGTTGCGCAGCAGGAGGCACAGGCAGATTGTTGCGGTCAATGGGGTTCGAAAGGCTCATCGGCGTTGAGTTGGATCCCTACTACGCATCCTCCGCGCGTGAATTCTATTCCAATATCATTGTCGGAGACGCGGAGGAGATGGATCTCCACGAGATAAAAGACCAATCCCTGGATTGCATTCTTTATCCTGATGTCCTGGAGCATTTTCGCGATCCATGGGCGGTTCTACGCCGCCATTTGCGCGTCTTGGCGCCGGGGGGTTACGTCATCGCCAGCATCCCGAACATAAGATACTACAAAGCCGTCAGGGACCTGGTCTTGCGGGGGAAATGGGAATATTCGGACGCGGGCATTTTGGACCGGGGCCACCTGAGATTCTTCACTCTAGCGTCCATACAAGCTCTTTTCACGGAGAATGGCCTGCAAGTGCTCGAGTGGGGCCATCGTGCACGCGGATCAAACATGCTGAAGCTGCTGAATAAGGTCCTGTTAAACAGGCTAAGCTCTTTTCTCGTTAAACAATACCTGGTCCTCGGACAGAAGCCCCGATGGGGGCAATCATCTTCCTAAGCCTTCTTCGTCTCAAAGTCCCGAATCCATCCCTAGGTTTTTGACCCTTTCGGCGTTTCTGTAAACCCTCAGTTACGGATGGGGACAGCAGCCCGCCAACGAGCCCAGAAAACCAGTAGCGCCGGCATCTTGCCGGTCCTACCATTGTTTCTGACCTGACGCCCATGGCTTTCCCCGCGTAACTGAGGGGTTACACGGTTCTGACACCCGCGATTGACACAGATAGTGCTTTCCGATAATGTGACGTTTTGCCTTATTAATTTGCCTTCTAAGCGGACCTGATTTATTCAAGCCGCCGCGGATTGGCAATCGACGTCCTGGAGAACCCTGATGAAAACCGCAATAGTGACAGGTGGGGCAGGGTTTATCGGCAGTCATCTCGTTGAAACCCTGCTTGCCCAAGATCTCACAGTGCTGTGCCTGGACAACTTCTTTACTGGAAGCAAGCAGAACATCCTGCCGTTCATGGACAATCCCAGTTTTGAGCTGATCCGCCACGATGTAGTGGTTCCCATTCTTCTGGAAGCCGACGTCGTATATCACCTCGCGTGTCCGGCTTCCCCTGTGCACTACCAGAACAATCCCATTAAGACGCTCAAGACCTCGGTGCTCGGAACCCTTAATATGCTCGGGTTGGCCAAGCGAACCAGAGGCAGGATCTTGCTGGCCTCCACGTCCGAGGTCTATGGGGACCCTGATGTCCACCCTCAGCCCGAGACCTATTACGGACACGTGAACCCGGTCGGACCGCGAGCCTGTTATGATGAAGGGAAACGGGCCGCAGAGACCCTCATGGTGGGTTACCGCGATTACAACCATGTGAACGTGACTATTGCCCGTATCTTCAATACTTATGGACCGCGGATGCTGCCCAACGACGGGAGGGTAGTAAGCAACTTCATTTGTCAGGTCCTCCGTGGTGAGGAAATCACCGTTTATGGGGATGGCTCTCAGACCCGCTCATTCTGCTTCATTTCGGACCTGGTGGACGGACTAATTCGCCTTATGGACAGTTCCGAGCCCGGCCCGATCAATCTGGGAAATCCCCATGAGGTTACTGTCGAAGACTTGGCGCGAACGATCATGCGCATGATTCCGGGCACAGGTTCCACAATAGTGTATAAGCCGTTGCCCAAAGACGATCCCACACGACGCAAACCGGATATCTCCCTGGCCAGGAAGGCCTTGGGATGGGAACCCACGGTGCCGCTTGAACAGGGCCTCGAAAAAACGATTGCTTATTTCAGGAGAGAACTGGGATCGTCCTTATGAATGAGAGCAAAACCAACAGCAGCCTCAAGCGCAATTTGCTGATCGTATTTGGCACATTGTTGGGGCTGGTTTTTCTGTATATCACCTTTAAAGATATATCGTGGAAAGACCTGCTGGACGGGGTACGGCAGGTGAAGCTCATTTATTTCTTGCCGTGCGCGTTCCTGATGCTTCTTATCCAGTTTATTCGGGCGTCCCGGTTTGGGTTGATCTTACGTCCGTTTTGCCGCCTGAGCATCAAAGACTTGTGGGACATTCTCAACCTCTGGGCGGCGGCGAGTATGATAATGCCCGCCCGGTTGGGCGAGTTGGTCCGGCCGTATTTGGTTCGTCAAAGTGGCGGCTCCTTTTCCAGTGCCCTCGGCGGAGTGATCGTGGAGAGGTTTTTCGATCTTTCAAGCCTTCTTTTGTTGTTGGCAATTATTCTCTGGACAACGCCCCAAGTACCTCCGATCTACACATCGATTGGGGAAATCATGCTCGTGTTTCTGGCCATCGGGTACGCGGCGGTCTTGCTGGTTCTGGCGCGGAGGGAAAAGGTCCAGGCTGCGGTGACGTATCTTCTCTCCTGGCTCCCTCCGAAGGCTGCGGCATTTCTGGGAACAATTTTTCAGAAACTGCTTGACGGCTTCGGGATTATGGCCAGCTTCAAACAAGCTGTGATCATCTTCTTGTTAAGCTTGACCATTTGGGTCCTGTTCTCGACCATGACATATCTCGTTCTTCTCGCGTTTTCCATCGAGGCCCCGTTCCTGGTGGCCGTCACCATACAGGTCTTCATCTGTTTCGGCGTGGCCCTTCCTTCTGCCCCGGGATTTATCGGGACGTTTCATGCCGCGGGGCGTTACGCTCTCACCTTGTTCGGCATTCAAGCAATCTCTGCGGTGTCTTTTGCCACTGTGTACCACCTTTTCAGCGTGGTCATGTGCCTGCTGTTGGGACTAAGTTCTTACTGGACCAGCAACTTTCGGTTCGATTCCTCAGCATTCTCCGGAAGCACGCGGGAGGAAACCGATCCACGCGCTCAGACCCGACTTGCCGAACCCTAGAATTGCGCCGTTGCCTGGTGAACAAAAGACAGAGTTTACTGAAGGGGGATGCGGGCAGACCCCCTTTTGTACAAAGGTTCACCCCGCATATGCGTCTCCTGGAAGAGGCAAGAGGAAGCGACTTTGACGAATTGGTCTGAACTCGACAAAAAATACATCTGGCATCCATTTACCCAGATGGAGGAATGGCTGCAATCCGACTCGCTGGTGATCGAGAGAGCCGACGGGAACTATCTTATCGACACGAAAGGGCGGAGATACCTGGACGGTGTCTCGTCCCTGTGGGTCAACGTTCACGGCCACCGCAAGGCACAGATAGATGACGCGGTCATTGTCCAACTCGGAAAGGTCGCACACTCCACCCTTCTCGGTCTGGCCGCTGTTCCGTCGATAGAGCTTGCGCAAAAGCTGGTGCAGGTTACACCGGAAGGTCTCAACCGTGTTTTCTATTCGGATTCAGGTTCCACCGCGGTTGAGGTCGCGCTCAAGATTGCATTCCAGTACTGGAAAAACCTCGGACATGAGAAGAAGCGGCTCTTTGTAACACTGTCAGAGGCATATCACGGAGACACCATCGGCTCCGTCAGCTTGGGCGGAATTGATCTGTTCCACTCGATTTTTCACCCTTTGCTATTCCAGACGCTGACCATTCCAACTCCGTTTCCGTATCGCTCACCCGAATTGACCCCCGAACAGTGCCGCGACCGATCCCTGGACCACTTTCGAGCGCTGGCCACAAACCGGGTCGATGAAATCGCCGCGCTGGTCGTAGAGCCTCTGGTTCAAGGCGCTGCCGGCATGATCGTTCACCCGAAAGGATTCCTGAAAGGTTTGGAAGAGATCTGCCGGGAACACCACATCCTTCTCATTTGCGATGAGGTGGCCACAGGCTTCGGCAGGACAGGCAAGATGTTTGCCTGTGAGCACGAGGACGTACGGCCCGATATGATGGCTCTGGCAAAAGGCCTGTCCGGAGGCTATCTCCCGCTGGCCGCAACTCTGGTCACTGATGAAATCCACCGGGCCTTCCTCGGGCAACACACCGAGTATAAGACATTTTTCCACGGGCACAGTTATACGGGCAATGCGCTTGCGTGTGCCGCGGCCTGTGCGTGCCTCGATGTCTTCGAACAGGAAGAAGTGCTCGGAAAAGCCCCATCCAAGATCGCCTTGTTGGCCCAAGTCCTTAAGGAACAGATAGAGCCTCTTCCGCATGTGGGCGAAATAAGGCAATACGGTTTTATGGTCGGGATTGAGCTTGTCGAAGACCCTGCCACGCGAAGTCCTTATCCTCCTGAATTGAGAATGGGCGCTCGCGTTACACAGAATGTGAGAAAATACGGCGTGATTCTGCGGCCCCTTGGCGACGTCGTGGTCCTTATGCCGCCTCTTTCAATTACCGACGGCCAAATTCGAGAGCTTGTGGCTGCCACAGCAAAGTCCATCAAGGAGATATGCGGAAGTGAGTAAGCCTCCTTGCTTCCAATCGTGGCTCTGTGGAGACTTGAGGCTTGGCGAAGGCAGGAAAGCTTGACCCACAATAAAAACCCAGGGCTCACTCTTTAAGGCGACCCTCTTGGGACAGCGGCCCCGACCGCCATACCTGCCTGTGTGAAAGCTAAATGGCATGAGTTGTAAGAAAAGAGGAATGTTTATAACCGGCACCGATACAGGTGTCGGCAAGACAATGGTGGCCGCGGGTCTGGTCAGATTGGCCCGGGATCGCGGGATTCGCTGCGTTGCCGTGAAACCCATCGAAACAGGATGCCCGGTCCGAGAAGGGAAGCTCTACCCGGAAGACGGCGTTTTTCTGCAACTGGCGGCACAAGGAGCCTTGACCCTGGATCAGTGTGCTCCTGTCCGTTTGTCCGTACCGGCTTCACCTGCAAGAGCCGCCGCGATGGAAGGTCGCAGGCTTAACCTGTCGGATCTGGAGGAACACATCAGGACCATCGCCGAGGATGCGGATCTAACTATTGTGGAGGGCGCGGGCGGCCTCATGGTTCCGATCCAAGGGAAGCTGATGATGATCGATCTCATCGAAAGGCTCGGGTACCCCACTCTGCTGGTCGGGAGAACAAGGCTTGGGACCTTGAATCACACCTTGCTGAGCCTGGAGGCTCTCCAACGAAGGGGAATAGAAACCGCCGGGATAGTGCTTTCCACAACTGAACCCATTCCCGGACCCGAGGAAGAATTTACCGCGGGAGATCTGGCCGGAATTGTGAAGGACGTACCAGTGGCAGTGCTGCCGCATCTTGAAGAGGGAATACGAAGAAGCCCGGAAGAGATAGCGAACACAATGGCTCGGATCTGGCCTTCCGCTTTTGTGGCAAAATGCTTGGGACAACAGGAATGAATTGACGTTTTTGCCAATTTGGACGGGGGAGATTCACCATGACTGCAAAGCCTCTTCAAGTCATTTATGACGATGTCTACTTGACCGATTATCCCACAGCTTCTTGCGAGACTCCCGAGCGGGTGTCTGCCATAATGGCCGTCCTGAGAAAACACTATCCTGTGATGAAGCCTGAGCCCGCGTCGGAAGAAGATGTTTTGCGAGTGCACACGCGATCGGTGCTGAAGGAGATTCAAGCAGATCCGGGTCTTTATCAGGCAGCGATAACGGCCGCTGGTGGGGCTATTCTGGCCGCCAATTTAGCATTGAAGGGCCAGCCTGCTTTCGCGGCTGTGCGTCCGCCCGGACATCACGCGAGTCCCGCAAGTTACTGGGGCTTCTGCTTTTTCAACAACGTGGCCGTTTCCATCGAAGGCTTGCTGCGCCGAAAAGCGATCTTCAGCGCTCTGGTTTTGGACATAGATCTCCATTTCGGTGACGGGACAAACAATTTCTTCACAGGAAGGCCCCAGGTTACTGTGGCGAATATCCAGGACAACGACCGAGGAAGATTCCTCCAAAATGTCGATCTCGCGCTGAGCGCCAACGAATACGACATTATCGCCATCAGCGCCGGGTTCGATCGCCATGTCCAGGATTGGGGCGGTACCCTTACTACCGAAGACTATTTCACTATCGGAAGAGCGGTCTGTAAGTACGCGGAGACCCGCTGTGAAGGAAGGTACTACGCGGTGCTCGAAGGCGGATACAACACCGAAGTTCTAGGAGAGAATGCGCTCGCACTTTGTAAAGGCATGGACCCGGCTTCGTAGGAGAAAGAATTGCGGGGAGCCCCTTTTTGTAAAAAGGGGCTCCCCGCACCCCTCTCCAAAAACTTCAATATCATGTCCGTTGGTTGGCCTCCGCTGTCGGCGGAAGCCAACCAGCGGGCAAGACGGATGTTTCTTGAAGAGGGAGCGGAGGAAACTCCAGCAAAAAAGTTTCCCCCAAGGTCTCCTCACCTCTGATTAGCCGGGGGTGTCGGGGATGTGTGCCAGGGAGCGGGCCATTACTTCGCGGGGACGGCTGGTACCGTCGGACGGTCCGATAAGGCCTTCGGCCTCCATGGCCTCGATTATGCGCGCGGCCCGATTGTATCCGATGCGCATATGGCGCTGAATCAGAGAGATGGACGCGTGGCCCAAACGACTCACAAGCTCGACAGCCTCATCGTACTTTACGTCATCTATCAAGTCGCCGGCGGCCATCTTTGACTCGTCTTCGGCGAGTTGCTTGGAGATCTCTTGCAAGTAGACGGGTGCTCGCTGCGCTTTTATGAAATCCACGATGCTCTTGATCTCTCGCTCGGAAACGTATGCTCCGTGCAAACGCCTCATTTTGGCGGTTCCCGGCGGCAGGAATAGCATGTCCCCCATGCCAAGGAGGTTTTCCGCACCGGTGGTGTCCAGAATCGTGCGGGAGTCAGGTTTGGCCGACACCTGAAACGACAAGCGCGCTGGGAAATTGGCCTTGATCACCCCGGTGATGACGTCCACTGAAGGCCTTTGCGTTGCAAGTATCAGATGAATGCCCGAGGCCCTTGCCATCTGGGCGAGGCGCGCGATGGATATCTCGATATCTTTGGCCGCAACCATCATCAATTCCGCAAGTTCATCCACAATGATCACTATGTAGGGCAGCTTTTCCGCAGGCGGACCTTCGGGATCAACCTTTATTTCGTTCAGACGTACTTTTTCATTATACCCTTCGATATTTTTAGCCCCGGCAAGGCTCAGGAGATCGTATCTCCTCTCCATTTCCCGTATTGCCCAACCCAATACGCGAGGGACCTTTTCCGCCTCCGTCACCACAGGATGGATCAGATGTGGAATGTCCTGATAGTAGGACAGCTCCAGCTTTTTTGGGTCCACCATGAGGAATTTGACTTCATCCGGATGACAGGTCATCAGCCAGGAGCAGATGAGGACATTCAGCCCCACGGACTTGCCCGTTCCGGTAGCGCCCGCTATGAGCAAGTGAGGCATGCGGGTCAGGCTGGTCGCGAAGGGTTCTCCGTCTATACCCTTGCCCACAGCTACCTTCAGAGGCGCTGTGGACTCCATGAACGCGGGGGATTCGATAATTTCCCTGAAATACACTATCTCACGATTAAGGTTGGGCACTTCTATGCCCACCGTGTCTTTTCCCGGAATAGGGGCCACTACGCGCGTAGAACCGCATTTCAATGCCATGGCCAGGTCGTCTGCGGTGTTGAGCACTTTTCGCAAAGGAATGCCGGCCGCCAGGGTCAGTTCATACATAGTAATGACCGGACCCGGGTGAATCTCCACAACCTCTCCCTTGATTCCCAGGTCCAGCAGCTTCTGTTCCAGTGTGGCCGCGTTTTGTTCAAGTAGCTTTTCATCTACGGACCGGGTCGAACTCGGAGGGGGATCAAGAAGGTCCGGGGACGGCAGCTTGAAATTGTCATCTGTCGAGGGGTCGTTCTTGCGGGTGTTCGCCCGAGCTATCTGCTCATCAGCTCGCCTGGTAACTCTGATAGGCCTGCCGTTTGAATCGGCCTCGCCTCCCTCGGGCTTTGCGCACAGTTTTGCAGCGCGTCCTTGGTCGCGGCCCTTGGACAGCAACTCTTCCTTTATGTATTCGTCTATTGCCGCTTCCAACTCCCGGTGGCTCACCGCACCGCGTCCGTTGCGCGCGGATTCACTGCCCGTCTCCAATGCTTTCCAAGGCACAGGATTCGGAACCACGGCCTCCGTCGGTACAGGCTTAGCCTTGGTCCCGTTGGTGCCATTATCGGGATTCGATATGAGCGCTCTCGCTCCCTCCCGCGGCAAGCACGACATCCGTTCCCAGGAGGGGATCCCGATGTGGGTGGTATCGAATTCGATTCCTGCGGTGTCGGGCTGACTCACCTCGGGCAACACCTTTTTAGGCAAGGGATCTTCTCTGACGGCCGGCGGATCGGCACTGACGTATTCGTCTTCGGGATAGTACGGGGGCTCGGCCGTAACGGCCTTGAGCCTTCCCCAAAGCACCAGGAAGTAACCGCCTACGATCTTGGATGTCGCCGCGATGATTGGGATGCTTCCCCGTAAAGAAGCTTTAGAGAGCTGTAGAATGCACAGCAGAGCCAATGTGAGGCTCAACACTACCTCACCCGCGCTCCCGACAAGCCTCAAGAACGATTGATGAAGGAAAGTCCCAATAGCGCCGCCCGCGTGGAGCACTGGAAACTTGAGAAAAGGACCCGGTGAGAAGCGCTCCAGCAGGGTGGATATTCCGGCGAGCAACAGGAACACCGAGCAAATTTCAATCCAGCGAGAAGGCGCGCGAGGGGGAACAAAAGCCCTTAAACCCAGAACCGCGAGCCCGACGGGAATCAGCAGGGCGGTCAGGCCGAAAACCTGCACCAACGCGTCAGCAACATGCGAACCTATTAGACCGCACAGGTTTGATATGTGATTGCGCGTGGTGGAAACGTTGAGCGACGGGTCCCGAGGATCGTAAGAAACCAAACAAAGCAGTAAGAACAGTGCCAAGGCAAAAAAGACGATCGCGCGATACTCGCTCCTGCGCGAGACTAGGGGCATACCAAGGGACCGCGGAATCTTCTTCGTCACAGGCTGTTTTCTCAGCGGTTTTCCTTCCATAAACCGAAATGGCCTTTACGGGAAAGGGCTGCGCTTCGTCCTGAGGACAGAGCACAGACCAAAAATATTAAAAAACAGTTGCTTTCGAGGTTATAATAACACAACACATGATGTTTTTTCAATAGTAAGTTGATTTTAATGGAAAGTAGTTATGGCTGGTGAGGTTGGCTCGGGATAGGACTGCAATACCGGCAAGATTGGCTGGCTGGAAGTCGTTATCGAGGCAGACAGCCGGGGGCAGTGCACATATTTGGGGGGCAAGGCGGCGGAGCGCATGGCGGTGGCGGACAGGGCGGCGGAGGAGCGAGCCTGTAATCCGCCGGAGTCGGGCATAGCCCCCAACATATCGTGACCGGGCACGGCGGTGGACCGACGATTTTCTTGGGGTAGCATTTCATCGGGGGGCAGGGTCCGCAGAACGGAGGAGGGGGTGGCCCCGCGCAAGTCGGCCCCGGGGGGGGACCATAGGTTAACGGCACAAGCTCACATGGATCGGGTGGGGGCATGTACGCAAAGCTGGGCTGCGGCAGGGCAACCAGGGCCACCACCATCAAACACACAGATCCAGTAATGAGTGAGGACAGCCGCAAACCAAAACTCTCCTCGGGCGCTCCTGCTCGGAGTCCCGTCATTTCCTCAAAACACTATTTTCCGACAGATCGGTGACGTAACAATACAGGAACGACCCATCAGCGTCAAGAATTTTCCACATCATCAGGACAAATTCTTCAATGATCAATTTAATATAGATATATAAGTATTTAATATTATGTCTTGTTTTGCGCGGTATCATGATAAGATTTGACGAACTCCGCGACCCGTTGAGCAACGTATGCTTCAGCCCCGTCCATTTCGTCCCGGCTGTCGAATGTGAACCGCAGGCTTTCCAGGATCGTCCCAACCCAGGAGCCGTTGCCGGTGGCACCGTTTACATCAGCCTCCTGAAAATAGTACCGGCTTCGCCTGACCTTGGAGGAACCTCTAAACGGCCAATCATTCTTCCAGGAAAGGATTTCTTTGAAGATTTCTCCCGCAGGAGACGAAAGCAGGACCTCCGGGTCCAACGCAAAGCCCAGGGCTCTTTCCAGGAGACCGAAAACGGCTCTGACAAAGTTCACATCAGTCGCGACCAACCCGTAGGTGTGCCAGTCATCAATCACCGCGGCCAATATCGTCCGGTGATGGTGGTCAAGAGCCTCCCATGCCGGGCAAAAGAATGACTTACAGGCTACGCTGCCGTAGTAGCACAGACCTCTGAAATCCACTCCTCCGTTACCCGGAGAAAGGGGGTGCAGCAGACAGCCCACGGTCAACCATCCCTCGTCCAGGAAGCCCGTGAACTCGCAGACGTGGATTCCCAGGTCCAGGGGCGCTTCTTTTTCCAGCAATCTGACGCTTTCCTCATATTTGATCAGAGCTTCGGCCGATCTTTCCGTAGCGGCAAAAAGAGTAGTACGCGCGCCGAGCTTCTTTGTGAGGGAAGCCTTGGTACCGTCCGCCACGTTGTAAAGACCGCAGCAGGCCGCACAGGACTTGCCGCGGTCGGGGCGGCAGAGATTCATTCCACCATCCCCGCCGATGGAGCGTGCCACCGCCTATACTTACGGCTAATCGCCGGAATAGTCATAAAATCCTCGGCCGCTCTTTTTGCCAAGATACCCCGCGTCCACGTACTTTCTTAACAGCGGACACGGGCGGTATTTCGGGTCGCCAAATCCTTCATAAAGGACGTTCAATACGGCGAGGCAGGTGTCCAATCCGATGAAATCAGCCAGGGTCAGAGGTCCCATAGGATGGTTCATGCCGAGCTTCATTACTTCGTCAATGGCTTCGGGTGTGCCCACGCCTTCGAACAGAGCAAAAACCGCCTCGTTGATCATGGGCATGAGAACGCGATTGGATATGAACCCCGGAAAGTCCTGAGCCTCCACAGGGGTTTTCCCGAACTTCTTGGCCAAATCCACGGTCAGTTTGGTGGTCTCGTCGTCAGTCGCCAGGCCGTTGATCACTTCGACGAGCTTCATGACCGGAACCGGGTTCATAAAGTGCATCCCGATGAACTTCTCCGGGCGCCTGGTTGCCGAAGCCAGTTTCGTGATGGAGATGGAAGAAGTGTTGCTGGCAAGGACCACGCCGGGCTTGACCACGTCGTCCAGAGTGCGGAAGATCTTTTTCTTCAGATCCAAATCCTCGATTATGGCCTCCACCACGAAATCGGCACCTTTGAAATCCGCTAGATCGGTGCTGCCTTTAATCCTACGGAGGATTTGAGCCTTATCATCCTCGCTCATTTTCTGTTTGGACACGGCGCGGTCCAGGTTTTTTTCGATCGTTCGCAGCCCTTTGTCCACGAAATCTTGGCTCACGTCGTTCATTATCACGGTTAAACCCGCGACCGCCGCTACATGAGCGATTCCGTTTCCCATTTGACCCGCGCCCACCACACCGAACACCTTCACGTCCATTTGATTCCTCCCTTAACATTGGCCCTTCCAGGCGGAAGGTTAAAAGAATTGCCCGCATGTCGTACCACGACTCGTTCGGCTGCAGGTCAGCCGTTGTCGGAAAAGCCGGCACATCGCCTGCCAGAGGAACGAGCCCCGGCCTCAAAATCCTTGGTCTGTTTAATCAGCGCGATTCTGAAGGAAGAGATTGATTTTCGACTATTAGCATAATTGACTGAGGAATGCGAACGTGCGGGGCAATCCGCACACACGTCTCCGCGTGCAGGTGTTTCATCACATGATTTCTTTGCATGAGCGCATGCCGACGCTAAAGCGCTTCTCTTACGCTCTGCATGAGCAAATAGCTGAAGCCCAGGAAAACCAGAGCGCGGACGATGGTCATGTGGTCGCTGAATTCGCCGGCCTGCACGGCAGGATAGAGAAAGTACCCCATCAGGGCCATTCCAAGCAAGCACAGCACCATCTTTAAGTAAGGGTTGAGGAATTTGTTTCCGGCCATAGCGTCTCCAAAATCTAGCGGAGAATTGAATCGAAGAATAACATAATAACACAAAGCTCTTCGGGAGCCTCGCCCATAATGGCCAAAGCTCCAAGCCGGCCAATGCTAAAATTACCTGTTTGATTGCCCACCGGTGTTAACTCTCATCTCGTCACTTCATTCGCGAGCCTCCTATCGCGTGCTCCACGAGTCGGACTATTCGGAATTTATTGTATTCATTTTATAACCCTGCTATATTATGCGCATAAAAATCTGAGGATTACGGTGATTCTACTCAAAGAACCAGGAAGAATCTTGCCTTAGCTTGATGTGGCCGTTCCACGGCAGTCACAAAGGCGCAGCAGGAGGGCCTAAAACAGTCCTTTTGAGACATTAGGCCCGCAGGCGGCGATACTTCCGGTCCAGGAGCCAGGCTTCCACCATGGACAGCAATAAACAGTTGAAGATCCAAGGCTTCAGCGGCACAATTACGAACACGAGCCTTCATGATATGATTCAGTTGCTCTGCATAGGCCGAAACAGCTGTAGGATGCATGTGAGGAGCGGGCCCAAGAAGGGACTTATATGCTTCCGTGAAGGTGAGATTGTTCACGCCCAAGGGTCTCAGTTGGAAGGGGAAGAGGCCTTCTACGATATCCTGTCATGGGAATTGGGTACCTTCGAGTGCGACGATGTAGCGTGGCGAAAAGAGACCATTCAGGAAAGCTGGGACTTTTTGTTGATGGAGAGTATGCGTCGCCTTGACACCCTGATTAGCTAGGAGCAGCTTTGGATCTCGGGCTGTTTTTATGATGGCTGGCATGACTCGTGATACTGACAAGCCGCGTGCATGAGCGACTTGAGTCAAAGGCCCAAGGGAAAGGGGAGTAGCCGGCGAGAGCCTCATTTCTGTTATCGGAGTTGCCGCAGATTTCTGCTACCGCAATCTCCAGGAAGGCCGGTTGACCGAAACACATGGCAGATCTTGTCTTAACAAAGCAGTCCCTTGATCGCATCGACGCTATCCTGGCGAATCTGATAACCAGGAGTGGCGCTCATACGGTGCTTTTGATCGACAAGGCCGGGCAACTCATCAGCTTTCAGGGGTCTATGGATCAGGAGAAAGTAGCCTCTCTGGCCGCCTTGACTGCCGCCAACTACGGAGCCACCACGGCAATTGCACGCCTTTTCGGTGAACAAGAGTTCACTCTTCTATTCCACAAAGGGAAGGAGGAGAACATCCACTTTTCCAACGTGGGCGACGAATATCTGATGATAACGATCTTCAATAATAACACCCATCTGGGCCTCGTACGGTTAGAGGTGCGTAAGGGGTTGGAACAAATAGAGGCTATGTTTGCCGAAAATCTTCGGCAGTGGTTTAACACCTGATGGGTGGACGCGGCGGCGCTTACTCTGTCAACCTGAGTTGTAGTTTGGATATATAGCCGGTTTTATGGATTGTTTGGATGGCCATTATAAGTTTCAGATCTGACGAGATTCACTGCAAGATAGTCTACTATGGGCCTGGGAGAGGCGGCAAAACGACCAACCTCATAACCATTCACAAGGCTCTGGGGCATCAGGTGAGGGGCGAGCTTTTGTCAATCGACACAGCAGGTGACCGTACTTTATTCTTTGACTTTCTTCCCATGGACCTGGGTACTATCGGCAAGTTCCGAATCAAGATCTCTCTGTACACCGTTCCTGGTCAGGTGCGATATAACGACACTCGAAAGTTGGTGCTAAAAGGCGTGGACGGGATAGTTTTTGTCGCTGATTCTCTCGAAGCGCGGAAGAACAACAACTTGGAGAGTTTCGCAAACCTCGAAGACAACCTTCGGGAGCAAGGGAAATCGACGTCAGTTCTGCCGGTTGTGTTGCAGTACAACAAAAGGGACCTTGAAGGGACCAAAGTGGCGGTCCTGCCTCTGAACGAACTCAACGAGGACCTGAACCCACTGTCCAACTACCCGGCGTTTCCCGCAAGCGCGCTGAAGGGTGACGGTGTGCGAGAAACATTTAAGAAAATCTGCATGATGACCGTAGTGGACGTTAGTACGCGACTGCTGAAGGACAGAGGAATGGGTCTTTCAGGATCCGGGACATGATTGCGACGTTGGGAGAAAAACAGTGGCCGACCAGATAAAGCACAAATCCCCGCAGGAGCTTGGAGAAGCTGTCGGCAGGAAAATCGAAGAACTGTTCGGGGGAATGTTCGGGGATGAAGAAAGCCAAGCGACTGAGGCCGCCCCTTCGTCTCCTCCACAGGCCGCACCGGCGGGAAAGACTGCCCCGCCACCCGGACCATCGGCTCCAGGGGCGCCTAGCGGTCCAGGGCGCTCCGCGGGCGGCGGCAACATTTCCGCGCCGGGTGGTTCCCGTGAAGACCCGGGAAAGGCAAAAATGCCTTTTGAGGATTTGGTGGAACGTGCTGAAGCCCTGATTCTTAGCATGGAATGGGAAGTAAGTCCTGATTCGGCGACGGAGCTTTCGGCAAGGTTCAAAGAAATGGAGCCGCTAATGCCGGCCTCTGGTCCGGCCCGCAACATTCTGGCCATGAATGCTCGTGTGCTGGCGCGCTGCAATGCTCCGGAAGCAATCCCCCACCCGGCCTTAAACAAGTTTTTTCAGCAGAGTGTCACGGGTCTGAGATCCATATATGAGTCGCAAGGCAAACGACCGCTTGGCCAAGATCTGATTGACAGCCTGACCAAAGGGTACAAGCAAATAATGGCCGCTCCCGTGGTTGCCAAACCAACCCCCGAATCCGGCGAACCAGCGCAGGGCAGTGGTCGGGACTACGGTGGATTACTCGAGCAGTTGGGAAATTCCATCCGCTCGCTAGGGGAGGCCGGCCAGAGGTTGTCCAGAATTCTCGGGGCGCTTCGCCAAGGTGGAGAAATGTCCAGGGAGGAAATGAGAAGGCGGTTGGGGACCTTGGAAGGTCTTTTGTCCGACCGGATGGATGAGCTTTCTTCATACCACAAAGCATTAGCTCAAATAGCGCCCCCGATGACCGACGGCTCAACGGCAGGGACCTCCGCTGAAGGGATTTTGATGGTGGTCTGGGAGGGGATGCCACTTGCCATCCCTGCCTCCGCAGTAGCAGCTCTTTTTCCGCTTAACAAGGCGCAGGCCGAACAGTTCGTCGGCAAATCAACAGTGACGCTCGGCTCGCACCAGGTGCAGCGATTACCTTTAAAGAAGCCTGCCGGCTCCGATCAGAGGGCTACGAGTCTGCCCTCCTGGTTCGTCCGTCTGGCCTGGGGCGGAAAAGACTGCTTTCTTGTGGCAGACAGATCCTTGGGCTATCGCCGAACCCCAGAGGGCGTAGACCTCCTCCGAGACAAGCAAATAAAGATTGGTGCCACAACATTTGCCGTCTTGAAGCTCGCGGCTTTCCGCTAGTCAAGCGGAGCATATACAGGTATGACCGATCCGAAAACCAAAGGCCTCTCGTCTCCGATGGCTCGACAGGCGATCTTCGAACCTAGGATGTTCGGACGTTACTGCCTGATCGATCAGATCTCTCAGGGCGGGATGTGCGGGATCTTCCTGGCCAAGACGATGAGCGTCGGCGGATTTCAAAAGCCACTGATCATCAAGAAGCTCCTTCCTGAGTATTCCACCAGGCCCAGATATGTAAAAAGATTCGTAAACGAAGCGAGGACCCTCGCGCGGCTTAGCCATTCGAACATTGCTCAAATAATAGATATGGGCGTGATCAACGGGGAGTACTATATTGCCCTGGAATATATCGAGGGCCGCAATGTGGCCCACGTACTGTCCAAGGCAGCCAAGACCGGCCGCTACCCTTCTTTGGAATTTGTGTTGCACGTAGCGTTGGAGGTTGCCAAAGGACTCGCTTACGCTCACCGGAAAAAGGCGCCTTCCGGCGAAAGTCTTATGCTTGTCCACCAGGACGTCAATTCTTTCAACGTAATGGTTTCGTACGAGGCCGAAGTCAAGATCATTGATTTCGGCATTGCTCGAATCTTCCTGGGCAAGGCGCAGGACGGCCTGCCGGTCGCGGGAAAGCTGCTGTACTTTTCTCCGGAACAACTTCAGAAGAAACCGGTAGATCGGAGAGTGGACATTTATGGAACCGGGGTGCTGCTCTATGAGATGCTCGCTGGCAAGCGACTGATACAGCATCAGGCTACCGTTGGACAGACCGTGAAGACGATTCTGGAGATGGACGTTGCAGAAAAAGTTAATAATAACGCCAAGATCAGGCCTGAATTGAAGCCCATCCTGATCAAGGCAATGGCCTTGAATCCTGATGACAGGTACTCATGGATGGAGGAGATGATTGAAGACCTGCGGCCGGCAGTCAAGAAATGTGCTCTGGATCTCGATCCTGTGCCTCTTTCCGCTTACATGAAGGAAGAGTTCCGTCGGGAAATCCTGTTGGACAGGCACCGAATGCGAAGGCTCCTGGACGATGAAAGGCCCCGATTGCTTCTTGCGGGAAAATCAGGGAAACCGCCCAAGGAAGGCCAATCTGAGGAGGGGGTCGTTCCGGAAGCGAGGCGATTGACAGGTAATTCCTGGCCTTTCAACCGAGAACCTAGACCGCAATGGGAGGGGGACACCCCGGGGATAAAAAGCGTTTGCTTCCGGGCCGGACAAATCATCTACCGGACGACTGATTCTGCATCTGAGGTATACGTCATCCGTTCCGGAAAGATCCGCCTATTCTTTAAAGCGGGGAAAGTCAGGCAGACACTGTGTGTTCTCGGTGAAGGTGATTTCTTCGGAGAGACGGCCCTTCTCAATGATCGATATAGAAGTTCGTGGGCACTGGCCGAGGAGAATTGCGAAGTGGTGTGTTTGGAAAGGCAGGTTTTCGAATCCTTCTTGGGTGAAGGGCTGCCGGGCGAAATCACCTGTAGTCTGATAGAAAAATTGCGAGATACCACGGCTCTGCTCGAAGGCAACATATTTACCGACAACCTGGCCCGCTTAATACACGCCCTTGTGTTCTTTCAGCGACGTAACTCTCAGCGCAATGGCCGCGATATTGACCTGAATGAATTGAAGGATTTGTTTCATCTGGAGGATGAGCGGCAGGTCCAAAAGTATTTGGGCAAACTGGAAGACCTTAACATCTTGAAGGCCCAAGAAACCTCAGTGCAAATCCAAAATCCGGAAAAGCTGGAAAACATTCTCAGCATCCTTTCAGGCCGGGGTCGATTGACGCTGAAATTGTGAGTTCCCCTGGCCTTTCGGGCAAAGAAAAAATGAGAATCATGGTTGTAAACGCGGCCCCGCGTATGGAGGCCGGTAATACGCAAATGCTCCTCACTCCCTTCCTCGTAGGATGCCGGGGTAAAGGGGCCGAGGTGGACATTGCCCTTCTGGGTCGGAAAAAAATCAACACGTGTATAGGATGTTTCAACTGCTATGCTGAAACTCCCGGAACATGCATACAGTCTGACGACATGGCTGCTCTGATCGAGAGGATACGAGTTGCCGACATGATGATATTGGCCACCCCAATATATCTTGACGGCATGACGGCATTGGCCAAGATTTTCATCGATAGATTGGTCACATTCTTGGACCCGCATTTCACGATTGACGAGCAAGGTGTCGTACACCCCTTGAGATGGGTTTTTCCATCCAAGCTTTTTCTGGTTTCCATATGCGGTTATCCGGGGTTGCACAATTTCGATCCGCTTCTTCTTCATTGTGAAAGGCTTGCCCGAAACCTGCATACCGAGTTTTGCGGCGCGCTATTGCGTCCGGCGGTCTTTTCCCTTCTCCTCGGGAGGAAGTATCCGGATCGCGTTAAGAAGGTTATGGACGCTGTAAGGGCCGCGGGAGAAGAGTTGGTGCAATTCGGGAAAGTTTCGGAATCGACCTTGGATGGGGTGGCCGCTGACATTTGCAGCACCGAAGAACTGGTGGATACCGCCAACGCGTACTGGGATCGAGAACTTGAAGGATCAGGCGATAGACCTTCATGAGAACCGACGAGCCGCGACCGGTCGCGGGCGGCTTCAGGCCACCGAATACCGGCGTGCAACTACACGGACAATATCGAACGGACTCCGGCTACCTACCAAATGTCGTCAAATCCTACCCCCCGCCCTTTAATAACGGAGGCTTAGGGAAGAAATTACTTGCCGTTTGGGCCTCAGCAATAGAATTCGTTACTTCTCTGAAACCTCGCGGGCATAAGCTTTTTTCCGCTTCTCTAACCCCCCGAGTCTTGTCGCTCCTGCTGGTAGCTTGTGTTGTTCTATTCCCTACCTGTTGCTTGGCAGGCGGTTTACTGCACGTTTTTCCTCCGACCTTCAAAGAAGAAGCTTTCCCTGTAGCGAGGCCGATTGTCCTGTCTTCCAAGGCAGCGGTCACGGTTTCCGAGTCAGTGATTGAATACAGGTTCGATCAAACTTTCTTCAATGACAATGAATTCCCGTTGTCCGGCCTGTTCCTGCTGCCACTCCGCAGCGATAAGGTCCTCGGCGGTATCGATGTGAAGGTTGACGGACTCTCTGCGCCGTACGCGGTGAAGTCTCCAGGCGAATTCTTTTCTTCCTTGCAAGAGCTTTCGACAACCATGAAAGACCCTTCGCTGCTGGGACTCGCAGGAAAGAGTATTCTGGAAGTCAGGCCTGTAAATGTAGGAGTACGCAGGTCTGTCTCAGTCAGCATCCAATACCGGCAGCCCCATTCCATGCTAGGCGATGCCTTGGAGTTGGTCGTTCCTATGGACGGCGAACGCTATTCTTTGGCGCCCATCGGAGACTTCGAGGTCATTGTGCGCTTCAAAATGTCACGGACCCTCCGCAACCTGGTATCTCCATCGCATCACATTTCCATTTTTAGGGAAACTCCGGGCAGATGTGTTGTCAGTGCACGAAGTCAGGAACAGAGAGCACGAGAGGATTTTTGTCTGCTTACCACCTTTGGCGGGGACGACCTTGATGTAAAGCTTTTTCCCCACAAGCCCGCCGGCGGCAAAGGGACGTTCATGGCGCTGCTCAATCCGCCGGTTCTGCCGCCCAAGGAGAAGGAGCCCGAGAAAGACGTAGTCTTCCTTATGGACACTTCGGCGAGCATGGGACCGGCAAACTTGCACTGGGCCAAACGCGCCGTGATCCTAGGTTTGTCTCGGCTGAACCCTCTGGACAGGTTTAACGTCGTCATCATTGGGACGCGCAGTTCAAGAATGACCGAGCGGCTCGTCCCGGCGACAAGAGAAAACCTGCTTCAGGCTGTAAAGTTCGTGAATTCCGCTCAGAATGCCGGCGGAACCGATCTGTACAACAGCCTGATGGACGCGTTGGAACAGTTCACTTCTCGCCGCAGGCCGGCGCTGCTGATGCTCGTTGGAGACGGCCATGCAACCATAGGCATCACAAAACCCGACAGTATCATTGAGGCTGCCCGCCGGAACAACAAGACAAAAACCCGAATTTTCGTTCTAGCCGTGGGTGCTAAAGCCGACGCTGCAATGTTGGATAAATTGGCGGTTTCCAGCAAGGGCGGCTCGTTCCGCCTTGATGAGACCCAGGATTTTCATGCCGTGGTGGATCGCTTCTTTGCGGGAATATACCCGCCGCAGGCGGCAGATCTTAGCCTGGAGTTTCAAGACATAGAGGTCGAGGAAATAGATCCGCATCCGCTGCCTGATATATTCGGCCAGGACGGCGTTGCCGTTCTCGGACGTTACTCCGGAGACCGGGATTTGGAAGCGAGAATACGCTTGCGCTGCAAGGTGAAGGGGAAGCCCAAGGTCTTGACGGAGGTCTTCACATTTCCGGCTGTGCAGAAGGCCTATCCTTACGTTCCTTCAATTTGGGCCATGCGTAGAATGGCACGCCTTCTGGAACAAGACCAGATCAAGGGCCCCAAGCCCGAGGTGAGGAAAGAAATCGCCGATCTTGCCAATGAATTCGGCTTCAAAATCCCCGCCACATGGGAAACTGAGGGCCCTGCTCCCGCGACGGCCGGTGAAAAAGACGCGGGAGAGCTGCTGTGGAGGTTCAAAACCTCTTACGTGCCTTCCGACGTGTCTTCGGACCTGTTCAGGAGAGTCAACGACAAGGTGTTTCGTTTGGAAAAGAATGGGTGGGTTGAGACTCGGTATGGTCCTGATGTTCGGGTTCGCTCTGTCGAGTTTCTCAGCGAGGAGTATTTCTCCCTCTTGCGAGCGGAGCCGGACTTGGGTCCATGCCTGGCCCTGGGCCCTGATGTCACCGTGATCACCGCAAAGGGGCCGGTGAGGACTACGTCCAACGGTAGAAACCGTCAACGAAGATAGATTGCCAACGGGTGTTTGTGGCGTGATGCCTTAATGGCTTGTGCCGATTTGCGATTGTAGCAGTTCTCGAAAGTAATCGCGGATTGACTTGTGGGCGTCACGCCAACGCGGGACCGGCTTGTTCGGCAGCGCTACTCCATTCGGAAAAAACTTCGGAGAATCATTATGGGGATTACCCATCATGCCACGATATTCTTGACCTGAAACAGGTTGGGGTGTAATGGATAAAAGTTTAAAGGATCGGAGGGGCTGAGGCACGCGCTCGGCCCCTTAAACGAATGTTCGTCGAAACGGAGAATTTCCGGGGAGAACCTTGTTGTAAAGAGGTTCTCCCCGCATTTTCGCCTACTTGAGCCGCAAACTGGAGGATTTGAAAACATGATACCCGTGTGCGAACCGGTGCTCAACGGCCGTGAGATTAAGTACGTCATGGACGCGATGGAGACCAATTGGATTTCATCGGCCGGCAAGTATATTTCCCTCTTTGAAGAAAAGTTCAGCCAGTACTGTGGTGTTCCCTATGGGGTCGCGTGCAGCAACTGCACGACCGGCCTGCACATGTCATTAGTGGCTATGGGAATTGGCCCCGGCGATGAGGTGATCATTCCGGACTTCACGCTGGTCGTCTCCGCGAACACGGTGATCCTTGCAGGCGCCAAGCCTGTCCTTGTGGACGTGGACCCACGGACGTGGTGCATAGACGCATCTTTGATCGAGGCGAAGATAACCCCTCGCACCAAGGCCATTATGGTGGTTCACATGTACGGGCACCCGTGTGACATGGAAGCCATCATGGACATTGCCGCGCGGCACAATCTGCGCGTCATCGAGGACTGCGCCCAGTCCGTGGGCGCTGAAGTCAATGGCCGCAAGACCGGCAGTTTCGGTGATGCGGCCTGTTTCAGCTTCTACGGTAACAAGATACTTACGAGCGGCGAAGGAGGGATGGTCCTTTGCCGTGACAAAAAACTGGCGGAGACCCTGCAGTTGCTCAGAAATCAGGGATTCCAGGAGCCGCGGTTCGTTCATGAGGTCATGGGGTTCAATTACAGGATGACCAATATTCAGGCGGCCATCGGACTGGCCCAAACGGAGATGGTAGACGAAAAGGTTACACAAAAGCGCTGGATCGGTCAGACATACAATGAGCTGCTTTCAGGGCAGAGCGATCTAGTCCTCCCGTACGAAGAGCCTTGGGCCAAAAACGTTTACTGGATGTACGGAATTGTCGTGCAAGACGGCTTCGGCCTGACCAAGGAAGAGCTTATGAAGACACTCAGAGATAAAGGGGTGGACACGAGAGCTTTCTTCTGCCCCATGTCTCTTCAGCCCGTTTTCAAAGGTAACGACGAGCGCTTCCCTGAAACGTCGGGCGACTACCGCGTCTCCGTAGACCTGTGGAATCGCGGACTATACCTTCCCTCGGGCCTGGGCCTCACCCACAGCCAAATAGAGGAAGTAGTTCAAAAACTTTTGGAGTGCAAAGCTTAGAACAGAAAATGACAGGGGATTTTTTGTTAGGAAAATTCCCTCGCCATTTCTGGCGGCCACCGGAGGTGACATTGTGGAGGGAGATCCTCGGGTCTCTATAGTTCTTGCGACTTACAACGAGCGTGAGAATATTCTAGATACCATCAACAGTATTTTCGAACACGTGAAGGACCCCGTGGAGGTTGTTGTGGTTGACGACGACTCTGCGGATAAGACCTGGAAATTGGTTGGGGATTTGAACGACCAGCGGGTAACCATTATACGAAGGGTGGCCACTCGTGGACTGGCGTCGGCGTTTAATCGGGGCATCATTGAATCCAGAGGTCAAGTAGTCGGATGGATGGATGCGGACATGTGTATGCCGCCTTCCATGCTGCCGGAAATGATAGAGAAGTTGAATGAATACGACATCGTTGTCGGGTCCCGGTACGCGGAGGGAGGCCAGGACGATCGTGCTCCGCTGAGGGTAATCTCCAGCCGACTCATCAACGGCCTTGCCGGATTGGTGCTAGGGTTCGGGATAAAGGACTATGACAGCGGCTTTGTGGTTCTCCGGCGGACCGTATTTGACAAGGTTTCGATAATACCGACCGGATATGGTGCGTACTTTATGGAATTCTTATACACGTGCAGCAAAAAGGGCTTGACCGTCTATGAAATGCCGTATGTATTCCGCGATAGAGCCAAGGGAATATCCAAGTCTGCGCCCAGCATCTTCAAGTTCTTCAAAACCGGGATGCAGTATGTTATCCGCATATTCATAGCCCGCCTGCGGAGGATAGATTGATGCCGCACGAAGTTCAGCCCGCGACCTTTGAACGGAACGACGAAAGAGGGCTATTCCGCGAGATCCTGAACGAAGGACAGTGGGAGGCACTCATCGCAGGGCGAATGAATCCTCAGGCTGTCATCGGCAATCATTACCATAAGAAGACCGTCATCTTCTTTCACATTTCGAACGGAGCGGCCCGCATTAAGACCATTAATGTCGACACCGGCGCCAAAGACGATTTCCTTGTGCAGAGCGGGCAAGGTGTGATCCTCCCCACAAACGAGTCACATGCTATCCGCTTCCTGGAAGAATCCGACTTCCTTATGCTCAAATCCGTGAAGTACGACCCCGCGGATCCGGATACATTCGATTTCCCGGTCGAGGACTGAGCCTGGTGGAAGCACACGAGTACGCCACACTTTTCGAATTTGAATCATCTTACTGGTGGTACCGAAGCCTCCATTCTATTCTTATCGATACTCTAAGGAGCTTGGGTGTCGGCGATCGGGGCAAAGTGCTCGACGCGGGCTGCGGGACCGGACAAAACCTGGTGAATGTCAGCGAACACATCGCTCCCGGAGGGGCCTACGGCTTCGATTTCTCACACGCTGCCGCACCGTTTTGGGCCAAAAGACACCTGTCCGGAGTGTGCCTTGCCTCGATCAATGAAATCCCTTTTCAATCGGATACCTTCGACGCGGCAATGTCCGTGGATGTTCTTGAATGCGACGCGGTCAGTGAAGACAGCGCGTACGGTGAACTTTGGCGAGTCGTCAAGCCCGGTGGATACATCATCCTGGTTGTCCCGGCGTACGACTGGCTGATGTCTCCGGAACATCACAAGGCCGTACATGCCTCTCGACGGTACTCCAGGTCCCGGCTGACGGCTTTACTTCGAAAGCAGCCGGTGGACTTGATCCGCATGACGCACCTGTTCGCGACCTTGCTGCCCGCTGTAGCCGTGTATCGCCTGTTCCTGAAGTACCTGGCCCCGAAGCCTGACGGGCCACCTCGATCCGAACTCAAAGCCATGCACCCGGCCGTGAACGAATTGCTCTCAGGTGTGATGAGTGTGGAACGGAGATTGGTTAGACGGTGGGACCTGCCTTTCGGCAGTTCGATCATGGCAGTGGCTCGAAAGGTTGGATGACAATGGCTGTCAAGGCATGGCAACTGGGCGCGCCCGGGACGGGCATTTATAGGTTCTACGATTGGCTTCGCAGTAGGCTCAATAGCAGGCTGGTGGAATACTTGCTTTCGCGGGGAATTGCAGGTGAAAAGACTCGAGTGCTCGAGGCCGGATCAGGCCCGGCCTTTGCGTCTTCCATCCTGGCCCGGGATAGCAGGGTGGAGTTGAGCATTGCCGCAGACATAGACATAGAAGCCTTGCATGAGGCGCGAAATCGTGATCCCCAGCTTGCGTTGGTGGTGGCGGATCTGCAAAGCCTGCCGTTCAGGAGCGAAAGCGTGGACCTTTGCTGGAACAGCAGCACCATAGAGCATCTAGCCGGCCCTGACGCGGCCATCGCGGAAATGCATAGAGTCACCCGCAGAGGTGGGAAGGTCTTCGTGGGAGTGCCCAATCTCTACGGACCACTGGGATTCCAGCGCTGGATCAGCCAGACCCCGGTCGGCATCTGGATCGGCACGACCTTCAACCGGTCGCAATTACAGGCCATAATGGCCGGCGCGGGGGTTCGGCCTAAACACACCATCTTTTATTTCTTCCGGTTCTTTGTTGGTGTGCTGGGTGAGAAATAGCCCTGTTTGCCCGTCTGTAAAGGGACTGGTAGGGGGTGTACGACACAGGTGAACAGCATTCTTGAGCAGATCTTTTCTAGAAATGGCTACTTTGGCAGCCATTCCCATCTCAATAAATAGAATTAAGATTAGAAATATCTTCCAACTTGCTGGTAATTATGATATATTGTTCATGATGAGTCTGCCGATGCTTCGGGTCAACTGAGAGGAATTATGATGAGGAAATGGATCTGCCGTCTGGTCGTTGCAGCAGCCATAGTAGCAATCATCCCAGCCGCGGCCTGGCCGCGCGGCACCAGGTACTTCATAAACTGGCCCGCAGGCCATGTGGGACCCGTGTACGTTCAGGTCTTTGACATACGCCCCGGCCCGCCATACGAACTACTGGATGAATTCAAGGTCTGGGTAACTTGGGGGAAACAAACCAAGTGCTACGAGATAGGTAACCGAGGGACCTATCTTTTGACCTTCCACAAGTTCGAAAACTGCGAAGGCCCGATGATCATATCCGGCAACGCCGCATCCTTTCGCATAAGATACAGTATTGCTCCCCCTTGGATTTAGGCTCTACTGTGCCCGGCGGGCTTGTACAGGCCTTCGGAATAAGCGACAAAGTTCGTATTGTATCTCTTGTGGGCGCGGGAGGTAAGACCTCCCTCATGTACGCGCTGGCCCGGGACCTAGTCGGCCGTGGGCAAACCGTAGTCAGCACCACAACCACAAAAATCTACCCTCCCCGGGCCGACCAATCATCCCATCTGGTGCTTGCCGACAATGCCGCACAGCTTGCGGAACTGCCTGCGCGACTTGATCATTTCAGACACGTCACGGTTGGAAGATCAATCGATCCGTCAAGCTCCAAACTTCAAGGGGTTTCAGAGGAAATCATAAGCGCGCTGGCCGGTATTTCTCAAAGAGTGCTGGTGGAAGCGGATGGGGCCGCGGGCAGACCGGTCAAAGCCCCCGCTCCGTGGGAACCCGTAATCCCCTCTATCACAAATCTGGTTATCCCGGTTGTAGGCCTGGATTGCCTCGGGCGCAGGGCGGACGAGAAGTGGGTATTCAGGCTCACGCATTTCCTGGCCGTGACCGGGCTGGCCATTGGCGATCCCGTAACCCCCACTTCCATCGGTAAGCTGGTTACCGACCCAAACGGAGGGCTCAAGGGTGTGGCTCCCGGCATGAGCGTCGTCCCTTTTTTGAACAAATTGGACCTGCTGGCCGAGCGAGAACCCGTAATGGAGACGATAAATGCCATTCGACACTACTCGGGGGCTCGAATCCAAAGGGTTGTCGTGGGAACCCTAAAAGGAACCGTTCGGGTGGAGGCCTACGAGTTCTGATACCGGTTCGCTATTATTTTCGTAAAATACGTTTGTGAGCTGTCATTGCAATGACAACAGTCGGGAATGTTGTATTTTTTTTGGCGAATCGGTATTAGTCGCAGGGTGCAGCTCAGTTGGTGCCACAACGCAGAGCTCCAATGTATCCCTCCCAGAAAATGGTCCCGGAACCCTGAACAGCAACTTTACCTATTTCTTGTTACCTTTCATCGCCATGAAAAGTCGTTCGGGGGTTACCGGAAGTTCGTTGATTCGGACTCCTGTGGCATCGTAAATGGCATTGATGATCGCGGGGATAGTCGGCATGATGGCCCCTTCACCCACCTCCTTCGCGCCGTAAGGCCCGTTGGGCTCATTGGATTCCACAATAATGGACTTCACGTTGGGCATGTCCAGAGCGGTGGGGATTTTGTACTCGCCTAGGTTGGCGTTGATAACGCGGCCGCGGGAGTCGAATTTCACCTCTTCAAAGAGCGTCTCTCCCAGACCCATCGACAGAGAGCCCTGCATCTGACCTTCTACTTGGGTCCTATTGATTGCGAGGCCGCAATCGTGCGCGTCCGTCATCTTGTCGATAGTTACCTGGCCTGTTTCCAGGTCCACGGTTACTTCTACCACCTGCGCGGAACAGCCGTACGCGGGGGAAGTCCCGACCGCAGCGCCCTTATAGGAACCGCCCAGCCGTGGAGGCTTGTACTTGCCCGTGCCCACTAGACTGCCTGCTTTCATGAACGCCAAGCGCGCAGCCTCTTTGAACGTCAGGTAATCGCCGCCGGGAGGATCGGTCCACCCGCGATGCTCCTTAATGTAAAGGCTGCGAATTTTGTCAAAGTTTCCGCGGCTGCCGTGGAACATCACGGTTCCATTGCGGAAAGTTATGGCCGACGCGTCACACTCCATTTCTTCGGCTAGGTATTTGGCGATCTGGTCCCGGACCTGTTCGGCAGCTTCCTTGGTGGCATGTCCGGTCATCAAGGTCTGGCGACTTGAATATGCCCCCAGATCCACGCTCAGGTCGGTGTCTCCCGAAGCGACTCGAACATTTTCCAGCGGCACACCCAGAGTCTCGGCAGCTATCATCGCCACCATGGTGTCGGAACCTTGGCCTATCTCCGCAGAGCCGGTAAGCACGTTTACAATGCCGCCGTCTTCACTCATTTTTATGACCACGGTAGAGTGGTACGTGTCAGAACGATATATCGGGTACCCCGCTCCGGATACGAAGAACCCGCAGGCCGCGCCGATACCTTTCCCGCGGGGCAGCTTCCCTTTCTTGTTGTTCCAGTCTGATCCGTCTCTGACCGCTTCGATGCACTCTTTCATCCCGAGGCTGGACATGTCCAGCTCATTTATGGTCATGTCACCAGTCGTCATAATATTCTTCAGGCGCATCTCCACGGGATCCATCCCCAATTTTTCGGCTGTCATGTCCAGCAATTGCTCGAAAGCGGCCCGGTGGGCCACTCCGCCGTGGCCTCTCTGCGCGCCGCAAGCGGGCTTGTTGGTGTACGCCCTGTAACCGTCATACTTCATCGCTTTGAGCTTGTACGGTCCCCCGAGGAGCGAGCCGGCATAATAGACTGTAGCGATGCCGAAACTGGTGTATGCCCCTCCATCCAGGGTCGCTTTGTTGCGCAGAGCAACCATTGTGCCGTCATTCTTCACGCCCAGTGTCATCTCTGCGTAGAACTGGTGTCTCGCTCGACTGTGCAAGAAAACCTGTTCACGAGAATAGTTCCCCTTGACGGGTTTGCCCGTATATCGAGCCAGCAGAGCGGCGCTCATCTCCAATGGCGTCGCTTCGGCCTTGGGGCCGAATCCGCCACCGACGTAGGGTTTTACCACTCGCACGTTGCCCACAGGGATTTGGAGCACCATAGCTACGGTACGCATAACGTAATGCGGAACCTGGGTAGACGTGTGAAGCGTGAGTCTGCCATCGAGATCAAATACGGCCAAGCATGCATGAGGTTCTATGAAAGCCGCGTCTTGTCGTTTGTTGAGGAACGTGTGATTCATCACTAGGTCACATTCGGCAAGAGCCGCTTCCGTGTCCCCGAACTCTTGGTGCACTTCCGCTGTTAGATTGCCCGGAAACTCATCATGAATCTGCGGAGCGCCTTCTTTCATAGCTTCAAACATATCGAAGACCGCGGGAAGTTCCTCGTAATCCACTTTGATGAGACTGACCGCTTCCAGCGCAGTGGCCTGATCCACGGCGGCGACGGCCGCTATTTCATCCCCCACGTATCGGACCTTTTCATGCGCGAAGACCGTTTCATCGTACCGGGCAGGTGAAACCCCGTACTTCACGAGGCCGGCTTCCTTGGCAGTAATAATTGCCTTCACACCGTGCAACTTGCTGGCCTTGGAGGTATCGATATTGAGTATTTTGGCGTGCGCTACGGGGCTCTGTAGGATGGCTGCGTGGAGCATTCCCGGCATGCTGAAGTCATCCGCGTACTTTGCACGGCCTGTGGCTTTGGCCGGAGCGTCGATTCTGGGGGCGGTGCTATTGAGAACTGCGAATTCGCTCATTTCACGGTACCTCCCTTCTCTAACAAGGAGCCGGCAGCGTCCTGGATTGCTTCGACGATCTTCTGATATCCGGTGCACCTGCAAAGATTCCCTGAGATTGCCGTACGGATTTCTAGTTCAGTGGGTTTGGGATTGTCTTCCAGTAGGGCCTTCGCGGCGAGGATCATGCCGGGTGAGCAAAAACCGCACTGAATACCGCCTTTGTCCACAAAGGCTTGTTGAATGGGGTGGAGTTTCCCGTTTTCGGCGAGTCCCTCTATTGTAAGGACCTCTCTCCCCTGCGCTTGGACGGCGAGAACGAGGCAGGAGTTTACCGGCTTTCCGTCAAGAATGACGGTGCAGGCTCCGCAATCCCCAACGCCGCAACCGTGCTTTGTGCCGGTCAATCCCAAATCCTCCCTCAATAACTGCAAGAGAGTCCGGTTTGGCTCCACAACCGCTTCCACCGTCTCCCCATTGACAACTAATTGAACGAAAGTCTTCATAGTCTGCTCTCCCGGAAGTCAAAATCCATTGGTCGCGAAGGGCCAGGCACTTGTGGGTCACGGTTTCCAAGTGCGAGCCTTTTCCAAAGCCATTCCCAAGGCCCTTTTGGTAAGGACCTCGATCATCATACAGCGATATTCCATAGTTCCCCGGTGATCAGTAATCGGACTGCACATGCCCACGCCCACTTCGCCGGCTTTCTGGAACAATTCTTCGGACGGCTTCTCGCCGATAAGCAATTGTTCGGCTGCGAATGCCCGTACCGGGGTCGGAGCAACCGCGCCAAGGGCTATTCGTACATTCGTTATGGGACCATCCGGTGATTCAAGGGTGAGCCAGGTGGCAACGTTGACCATGGAGATTTCCAGGGACTTACGCTGCCCGAGCTTAATGTAGGCTCCACCGCTCCAGGGGGGTGGAGTTTCTATGTCGATGGCCATTAAAAGCTCATGCGGCTCAATCACCGTCTCCCCCGGCCCGCGAAAAAAGTCGCACACCGGGATGTCCCTTTCGCCGGCGCTACTTTTCAGTCGCAGCGTCGCATTGAGGACCATGCAGGGAGGTGGAAAATCCGCGGCGGGGCGTGCATTGACAAGATTCCCTCCAATGGTGGCCCTATTGCGAATCATCGGCGCTCCAAGCCTGCCCGCGGCAACGGCCAGCGGACCGAACCTGTCCATAACGAGTTCGTGCCGCGACAGTGCAGTCGCAGTTACGCCGCCTCCCACCGTGATCCCGTGTCGGTCTCTAGGAATGATCTGATCCAGCCCTGGAACCCGAGCTATAGAAATGAGATGGGTGGGTTTGTCTACCTTGAGCTTCATCCTCACGAGGACATCGGTGCCTCCCGCGAGCAGTTTCGCATTGCCGCCGAACTCGGAAAGAAGGTGCAAGGCCTCTTCGAGGGTCGGGGGTTCGTGGTAATTAAATTGCGGCAGCAGCATACTTCTTGCCTCCCGTTATTATGGTTAGAAGCGATTGCAAAAAATCATAAAGGTTTTAGGACATTCATGACGTAGGCGGTCGGAAGGACAGCCTCGTACACGTAGACGTGGTTCTCGTATCGGACCACGCTGCGTCGAGAGTTCCGAACCAACTGATAGTTCTCTCGATTGTATGTCCTCTCCTGTAGCGATCCCATTGTCGGTCAACTTGTCGGGCCGAACCAATTCTCGGAGGCAAGGTCATAAGGGTGCAATAGCTTCGAGCACTCACTGCATTTGACACCCTGTCTTTTCAACCGGAACGGCTATTTGCTCTGCCGGAATTCGTTTGATCGAATCAAGTCCCCTGAAGGGCCTTCTGAGCTTGGTAACCTCGAAACGGGAAGACACCCTCCCGGCAACCCCTGGAAAAATAGCCTGATGATCCTCGGCTCGTATGGTCAAGTGGCCAACTGGAAGTTCCATAGTGAGCCCTTCCAATGATTTAACCACGGCGTCTGAGTCTACTGTCGCAGCTTTCCTGGCAGCCTCTGAATACGCTTTGACCCCGGCATACGCAAACTGGGCCTGGTACGAAGGAGGGCTTCCAAACTTTTCTCTGTAAGTTTCTACGAACTTGTCATTAACCTGAGTAGGATTGGCCTTGGACCAGTATGGAGTTACCACCCAGAAGCCGGCGGGTGCTTGGCTTCCGAGCGATACCAATTCACTCTCTGACGCCACGCAGCACAAAACTGTACGTTCCCCCTCGAGAAGTCCCGCCTGTCTCGCCTCTCGCATGAAATCGATGAGGTTGCCTCCCCACAATGAGACCAGAATTCCGTTGGCCTTCGATGCTTCCAGCGTTTTGATGTGAGGCTTCCAGTCCGTGATGTCCATAGGTGCGAATACCGCTTCCGACTTAGGTAAGAAGGAAATTTCAGGTTTGATCTCCTTCAAGTACTTTTGAAACAGATCCCAGGACTCCCAGCCCAATGCGTAATCCGGACCAACGGTGGTCCAAGTCTTCGCCGGCATCTCGGCGGCAACCAAAGCAACCGTCTTCAAAGCTTGGTCATTGTTCCAGGTCATTCGAAACGTGTACCGGTTGCATTGTTGGCCCGTGACCACATTGGTTTGCGCTGTGGTGATTATCAGCGGGACTTGCAGGCCCTTGGCCACGGCAGCCACGCGCGGGGCCACCGCGCTGGATATTACCCCAATTATTGCATTCACCTTTTCCGTCTTGACAAGATTCTCAGCTCTCTGGGTTGCTGCATCCGGGGCCCCTTCATCCTCAAAAACTCCTACAACCTTCCGCCCCAGGATGCCTCCCGATGCATTCACCTCGGCCAAGGCAATTTCAGCCCCTTGTTTTGCTGTAACCCCATGAGCCGCGCCTCGACCGGACATGGTGAACAAGAATCCGATCTTCACGGGATCCGCAGGTAGAGCTTCCGATGCAAGAAGAACCAGCAGCCACACACAAGCGATGATTGATCTTTTCATAGCGCACTAACCCCCCCCTGACAGGATATTGTGGTGAG
This sequence comes from Desulfomonile tiedjei, assembly GCA_016212925.1. Classification (NCBI taxonomy): domain Bacteria; kingdom Pseudomonadati; phylum Thermodesulfobacteriota; class Desulfomonilia; order Desulfomonilales; family Desulfomonilaceae; genus Desulfomonile; species Desulfomonile tiedjei. Next base: position 94,458 of record JACRDF010000048.1, on the reverse strand, counting down.
AGCCCCCAATCTTGGTGAGAGTTCACCACGGATGACCTCACGTACAATCCACAGACGACCGAGATGCGCGCCTATTGAAGGCCCGGCACACGCTGCAATTGACTGCCTTCGACCCTTAATAATATCCGGGATGTTGTGGTTTCTCTAAGTCCTTCCAGCTGACCCCGAGCTTTTCTTTGAAATAGGAGCCAAGTCGTTCAAATAGCTTGGCCCAGTGGGTCCTTCCCTGTTCCAGTTCACTCAGGATTTCAGCTACAAGCTCAGGTAATCTCTTCAGTTCTTCTTTAGGTAAAAATGATACGGCGCCTTCTCTGATGGCCGTATTGATACTCTCCACGTTGATTGCCCGCGAGGTGAGCATTGCTGCAGGTAGATGTCTGGCTCGGCATGCTTTGAGCAATTCAAAGCCATTTACACCCATAATGTCGAGAATGACCAGGTCGAACACATCTTCGTTGATCAGTTTTAAAGCGCCTGTAAATTCCTGCGCAGTAATTACAGTGGAACCCGGGAATTCCTCCTTGATGATTTCCAGTACATCGGCTTCGTCATCTACCGCCAACAGCTTCTTGCCATGTAAGAGAGTCTGAACGTCCATAGCACTTACTCCTAGGACACAAAGCAGGCGTAGCAGGAGAGGGATTTCGGGTACCGGTTTTACGAAACCCGTCCGTCAAACTCGCCCGAGGGACGCGCCTCTACGTTTCCTCTAAGTTGATTCTCAGCATCTCCACCGAAGCGAGGACCCGTTTGCTATTGCGGTTTATCGCTGGAAAGTCTTCTGAAGCTTCGTAAAGCTGTCGAGTGAGCGTAGCCAGAGTGTCAACAGTCTTGCGCATCTCTGTAAGCGAATACGGGCCTTCCATCTTCTATATCCCCTTTTTCCTCAAGTCCTTGAACCGCCTGGCCTTTACCTCGTACCGCGGTAAGCTGTTGGGCGGAAAGAACTCCAGGTTGTAGCCAAGGTTGGTTTTGAGACGCAGTTGAGTCGCAAGTTCTGCCTTAAGTCCCTCCGTCGCGGTGCCAGCCTGATCTTCTATCAATTCAACCTTCAACGTGATGTTGTCCGCATCTCCTCGCTTATCTACGATCACTTCATATTCATTGCCGAGTCCTCGAATGGAACGAACCACATCCTCGATGGCGGACGGGGCTAAGAGCACTCCCTTGACCTTGGTTATGTCATCAGATCGTCCGACTACTCCGCCCTTGAACATTTTGTACGTACGGCCGCATTCACACCGGTCCTCACCGATCTGGACGATGTCCTTGGAGTCGAACCGAACGCATGGTTGGGCGTACCTATCCAGGGCCGTAATGACAAGCTTACCCTTTTGCCCGGGTTCTGTTACCGGCTCCCCTGTTTCCACATCTTCGACCTCGGCAAGGAACATGGCCTCATTGAGATGGAGAGCCCCAGGCTGGCTGGAACATTCGAATCCCCAGGCCCCTATCTCAGTTGCGCCGGCGTGGTCGTAAACCTTCGCCCCCCATACTTCTTCGATTCGTTTTTTTGTCGCGGGAATCAGAGCACCCGGTTCGCCCGCGCAGGTTATCTTGGTAATCGGTAGAGCGGCAGGGTCCAGATGAAGTTGATTGAGTGCTGTGTCGGCCATCCCCAGAATATAAGTCGGTGTGGCCATGAGCGCTGTGGCCTGAAGTTCTTGGATTTTGAGGATACGAGATTTTGTGTCCAGCACTCCTCCCGGGATCGTCTCGCAGCCTATTTTCTCTGAGGCATAGTGAGCAGCCCAAAATGCAACAAACACATTGTACCCAAAAGGAAGAAAGACGCGATCGGAAGGCCGATAACCCTGTGCCCATAACAATGTGGCCCAACAGTCGGACCACCACTCCCAATCTTGCCAGGTGTCAGGTTGATAGACCGGCTGCCCTGTGGTGCCACTGGTCTGGCGAAATACACAGACATCCTCGAGATCGACACATAGTGCATCGCCGTACGGAAAGGGATCCTTTCGCTGAATCGGCTGCATCATGGCCTTTTCGACTTTCGGGACCTTGCGCACATCTTCCAGCGAATTGATATCATCGGGATGCACGCCTGCGCTTTGGTAGAGCGCTCGGTGAAACCGAGAGTTGTCATAGGCCCACGTCACAATTCGCTTGAATTTCTTGAGCTGTAGCGTTTCCAGGCTGTCTCGGGTGAGTCTTTCCAGATACGGATTCCAGTATAGGACTTCTCTATTCATGTTTTCCTCACAGAAGTAATTGACCGGCACCCAACTGTATTCCGACTGTGCAACATCGTTAAAGAACCCGACTAATAGGCATACCTATTTCATAAACACGCTGGGAAGCCACAGAGAGATCTGGGGGAAAAAAATTAGAATCAAAAGACAGATGGACATGCCCACGACAAACGGGTAAATTCCTTTATACACGGTGGAAATCGGTTCCTTGGTCACGCCTGACACAACAAAGGCGTTAATGGCCATTGGCGGAAGAATGACGCCTATCATCGTGACCACACTTATGATGATGCCAAACCAGACCGGATCGTATCCCAGCTTCAGAACCACCGGCAGGAAAATGGGAGTGGCCAGAATCAAGAATGCCAGATCCTCAATAAACGACCCACCGATGAGGTAGACGCCAATTATCAAGAATATAATGATGGAAGGACTTACATTAAGGCTCTCCAGCCATGTGGCAACCAAGTACGGTGTTCGTGTGACCGCGAAGAAGTGCCCGAGAATAGTCGCGCCGGCTAGAAGGATTAGGACCATGCACCCGATGCGGAGGGTATCGCTGACCGCCGTTATAAAGCGTTTCAGGTTCATGTCCTTTTTCGCAAGGGTGAGGATCAGCACTGCGAAGGTACCCACGCTTCCAGCCTCGGTGGGTGTGAAGAAGCCCTGCATAAGCCCTCCGACCACAAGCAAAAAGACCAGGAGAACCCATACCACAGAAGGCAGCGCCGCGAATCGCTCCCGCCAGGTCGACTTCGCGCCCTTCGGTCCGAGTTTTGGATTGAGCATGCTCCAGCCCAGCAAGGTCACGACAAAAGAAAATGCCACCATTAAGCCGGGAATTATTCCCGCCAAGAACAGGCGGCCGATGGATGTTTCCGTCAACACGCCATAAATAATAAGCACTACACTGGGCGGAATGAGTATTCCAAGCGTCCCTACCGTGGCAACGGTCCCACACGAAAGCCTTCTATCGTACTTGTACCGGTCCATTTCCGGAACGGCTATGGTGGCGAAGGTCGCGGCAGTGGCTGGGGATGATCCACAGATAGCCTTGAAGCAAGTGGCCGCCGCGACCGTACCTATCGCCAGTCCGCCAGGAACATGTCCAATGAATCTGTACGCGCAATCGTACAGATTGCGCGCGATTCCCCCGCTGGCGCCCAACTGTCCCATGAGAACGAACAGCGGTATGACCGTGAAACCGTAGGAATCGAAGACACTGAACACGTCTTTTGCAACCAGGTTCAGAGCAGCGTCTACATTGACGATGGCAGCGAAGCCTATAAATCCCGCGAGACCCATGGAGAAGCCTATTTCTAGCCCCATAAGGAAAAACACGAAGAGCAACAAAATAACAAGTATGCTGATAGTCGCGACACTCATGTTTCTATTTCCTGTTTTTCTACTTCGAATATCTGGAGGAACAACACCAGACACTCCACGAAGCAGCATATCGCGATGCCGTACGCCACCGGATAAAGCGGTACCTGAAGTGTCAGGGTTACCTCGCCGGCTTTGATGTAGTCACTTCCCAGGACCCACATATTCCATGCAATGATAAAGAAGGTGGCTATGGCCAACAGCCTGGTGAGAACCTGAAACAGCCTCTGTAGACCGGGCGGGAGGCTGCCCGTGACAAAGTCCATCACCACGTGTCCCTGCACCCTCGATGTCTGCGGGATAGCAAAGCCGACTGCGACCGCGCCCAGCATCCCCACAAGCTCATACGTGCCCACAATGGGGCTCTTGAACGTTCTCAGCGCCACATCCGCGACCGTGAGGAACACCATGCCCGTCAAGGCGACGCCTGCTATCGCGTACATGACCCGGGAGAGCACTCTAACTAGAGCTAATAGTGTTTTCATAGTGGTTCGTCATTTCTCCGCCTGATGATCGGCCCAACCAGCCGACTCAGGCGGAGAAGAGAAATGTCAGGGGTTTTTCTGCAGCCATTCCTGGCAGAATTTCAGCGCTTCGTCACCAGGGAGGCCCTTGGCCTTAGTGTCTTTCACATACTCTTCCAGGACAGGCTGTACCTTTTCTGCCCACCGTGCATCCTCCTCTTTGGAAAGAGGAATGATCTTGTGTCCTTTGGCTAGGGCAAATTTGGTGCCTTCCTCGTCCACGTCAACCCAAAGCTGGGCCGTCTTTTCAATCCATTCCTGATTTATCTTTTCGATTGTGGCCTGCACATCTTTCGGCAAGGATTCCCACTTCTTCTTGTTCATGGCCACAAAGAACAGAAGCGAGTACGAGGCGCCGAAGTCCTGAGTGGTTGATGAGGTAACCTCGGCGAATTTCCATCCTTTGAGGGTTTCGATGGGTGAGAGCACTCCGTCCACGACGCCTTTCTGAAGCGCGTCATAAGTCTCATTCTGAGCCATGGCCACAGGAGTAGCCCCCAGAGCGGACGCTATCTTGGCGCTTGTTCCAGTGCATCGGAGCTTCATACCCTTCAAGTCTTCCAGCTTATAGACGGGCTTCTTAGTGTTGACAAGCCCCGGACCATGGCCATGGAAGTACATGATTTTTACATCGTCGAATTCCTTGGGCTTGAACTTGGCGTAATACGCATTGCCAAGCTTGGTTGCTTGGTTCCCTTTCTTGTACCCCAACGGAAGGTCGATCACCTCACTCAAGGGAAACCTCCCCTTGACGTAACTCACAACGGACATACCGATGTCGGATATCCCTTTCACAATGCCGTCGTAGCACTGGTCAGCAGGCGTAAGGGTACCGCCCGGGAACATGTTGACCTTGACTGCACCATTTGTTCGCTTCTCGATTTCCTTGGCCCATTCTGTAGCAAGAATGCATTGGCCGTGCGTGGCAGGAAAGAAAATGGAGTAAGTAAACGTTACAGTTGCGCAATAACCGGGACCTGCCGCCATCACGATCGGTAACAGAACCATTAAGCAACCGCAGACGCAAGCCCTAAACCGCTTCTTCAGCATGCTACACCTCCTGGCTTAGATCTTCTGGGACATCTGGTTTATCAAAAAATGCATGACAACCTTGCCGTGCAGTCTAGATGCTTGGGGAAGAGACAAAGACATGCCCCCTACCCGCCAGCAGCCGTACCAGTTCGAAGGTTTACGCTGGCGGCTGTTTGAGCGTCGCAACAAGGCATCGCTAATGGCTAAGAAACTCGCACGCACTCCGGTGCTTTAGTTGGACCCCGCAACATGCCAAGTTATTGCTTCGGCGGTAGTAAACTATCAGCCACTACGAAGCTTTCGCTATGCACTCCGTGTGCCAGTATTATCAACTGGTGACAAAAATGTGAAAAAGCTAATCCTGTTGGGATATTGAGGGGATTCATCAACAACGGGTTCGGGGCAGGATCAATCCATTCTCAGCACGCAGTAGGGCGATGTAGCCCACTAAATGGAGATTCTTCGTTTAACATATTAATATTACGTGGCAATACCTTGTGGGCGAAACAGCACAAACAGAGGCCGTACATGGGCGATATCGCTCAACCCATCTTCAGTGCTTTCAACTGTCGCTGGAGCGCATATCGAGAAACACCCAAAATACGAGCAGCAGCGCACTTGTTGCCGTCAGTCCTTTGCAACGCCAGCTCTATGAACTGGCGTCTCAGGTCCCCGATGACAGAAGTCATGGATGGAGAAGGTGGAAATTCCACGCTCCATGGTGACTCACATTGATTAGGTTCTGCCAGTTCCAAGAAATCAAGCCTCAGATCAGGTCCCTCGGAAAGAATAACTGAGCGTTCCAAGACATTCTTCAGTTCCCGTACGTTTCCCGGCCAGGAGTACTGCATCAATTTTTCCATGTCTTCAGGACGAATGCTCAATCCCGCTGTTAGCCGGAGTTCGCGGGCCAGTTGGCCAACGATCTGCCGCGTCAGCACCGGTATATCTGCAAGCCTTTCACGTAATGGCGGTACCCGGATCCCGTACACATTCAGACGAAAAAAAAGATCTCTCCGAAACTCACCTTTGGGGACAGCTTGACTCAAATCTCTATTGGTGGCCGCCATAATCCGAACGTTGACCGTCACATTTTTCTCGCCTCCAACACGAGTGAAGGAGAATGTGTCCAGGAAAGTGAGTAATTTGGCTTGTATCGGCAATGACAGCTCTCCGATTTCGTTCAATAGCAGAGTTCCACCCTCAGCCAACTCGACGAGTCCTCGCTTGCGCCTTATTGCACCAGTGTAGGCCCCGGCTTCATGCCCGAATAGCTCGGATTCCGCCAAATCTTCCGTAATAGCAGCACAATTGATGGCATAAAACGGTCCGCCGCTGCGCTTCGAGTTGTTATGAATGTAGCGCGCCAGGTAGTCTTTCCCGCAGCCACTTTCTCCTTCGATGAGCACTATGAGATCGGAATTAGCGGCAACGCTGGCTCTGGCCAGTGAAGCGCGCATGGCAGGGGACAGATATTCCTCCGCCGTACCCTGATTAAGGGCAAAAATCCTGCTGCGGTCCGTTATATTGCGTGATATCCCGCAGATGCCAATGATCTGTCCCTCACTGTTTCGGATAGGTGAGCGTACGTCCAAGAAAGTTGTGGGCAATCCTTTCACTGGCCGGGTATGTTCTTCTTCAATCGTTTCCCCTGCCAGCACTCGTTGGTCCACCTGTCTGAGGTGTTGTCCCGCTTCCTGTCCGAAGAGTTCTTCATCGACCCGGCCGGCGATGTCCCTTGCGGGCAGTTCCAACAGATTTGCCATATATGGGTTCACCAGCGTATACTTTAGTGAACGATTCTTAATGAATATGCATTCTGTGGCCGCCTCGAAGATAGCTCTCATTCGCTCTTCACTAAGGGTCAGCGCCTCTTGGGCACGCGCTCTCTCGATAATTTCAGCTTTGAGGCGAGCATTTGCTTCCGCCAGTTCGGCAGTGCGTTCCCGGACGCGTATTTGGAGTTCGTCGCGGGCCTCTTGCAGTGCCTTCCGGGCTAGCTTTTGTTCCGTAATGTCCCGCATGATCCCCTGATATCCGCTGACTCGGCCCTCCCTGTCCAAACGAACATTGATGGTATGGAGAGTATCGACCTCGCTCCCATCGATCCGCCGCAGCTTGAGTTCAAAGTTTGTTGCTCCTCCGGACCGATCCACCTTTCGCCGCATTTGATGACGTTGGCGGGGATTTGCATAAAAGTCCTGAATTTTACTGGCGAAAACTTCCTGTTTGGTTCTACAGCCAACCAAGCGGACGAAGCCCTGATTCACGGCCAGGAAATTCCCCGCCTTCGTAGTTATGACTATTCCATCGTCGGAATCCTCGAAAACAGCTTCGTGGAGCGCGCCCTTTGCTTGCAGCATCTCATTCTCGAGCCTAAGCTCCTCAATCTCTTTTTCAAGGATTTGAGTGGTCTTTATCCATTCTCGTTCACAATCCTTCACAAGGTGGCTGATTTCAGCCACAGTCTCACGGACTTCATCAGTCATCTGCTTTACGGCTGTACCGACTGCAAGCCGGTCCACTTTCTCACTGAGCCGTCTCAGCTGATCCCTAAACTTGAAACTTGAGTCATCTACATTTGTCATGGAAATCATCCAGCGTGGGGCACCAGAGCGCCGAAACTAAACTTCCTCAAGAACCGAGACCTGTCGAGGCAATTGCCGTGGCCGTTCCCCGTATTATGTACCACTTGTTGGGTCGGAGGTATACAGCGTTTCTCTAAAGTTCTTTCCGAATGGCGCATGTATTTTGGTTTTTCGGTCAATGACCCAGTTCAAGGCGTCACAGAGGCGATCAATGAGATCGTCTCGGGTCTTTGCGAAGAAACCGGAGAACCACTCGGCTTTCATTAAGAGCCAGAGCCGTTCGATGGAGTTGAGGTCGGGCGAGTAAGGCGGTAGAAACACGGGTTCAAAACGGCCCCATCTGATGGACTTGCTCTTATGCGAGCTTGCGTTATCCATTATCAGGAGATTTCGTTTGCGTTCAAAGCCGATATCCTCATTGGCATGATCCAAGAAGATCCGGAAGATTTCAGTATCGGAATGACTGAACATAAGCGCATGGAATTCCCCGCTTCTCGGACAGACCGTTCCTGTCGCACTCATGCGAATGTGAGTCCCTTCGTAGGGCAGGCGTATCTTTTCACCCTTTTGGGCCCAGCGCCGACGTGGACGGGGATCTGCTTCTATCCCCGTTTCATCCAGATACCACGCGTCAGTGTCTGAGTTTGCTAAGATCTCTCCGAACCATTCCAGAAAGGTTTTCCGCTTCTCCTGGTCTTGCCCGTTCGACCGGGGTCGAGGAACTTTAAGAGCAAAGCCCTGGCCCCACCCAACAGCAACGCCTTGATGGCCATCATCCGAACATGACTTCGCTGCGAGGGAACAGCCCCGGCTGCAGTGTGCCATTCCGCCAGCGAGCAGTTCTCCCCATTGGGCATGTTCGTGAGACGGGCCATGCCCACTCTAAACCAGATCTTCGACCCGAACGCGAGATAAATCTCACGGCCAATCGGAAATTATTTTCGAGAATCGCTATAACAGGATTTTCTTTCATTTTCTTGACCGCCTATTTGCGTAACATAGCAGTATTATTCATATTAATCATTCATGAGGCCAAGCCTGCCGGAAGGCTTCGTTAGGCGGAGTGACGACTGTACTTAATGATGTTTATTGGATTTGGCTTGCGGGTTGAGGGGTAGTCTTATTCGAGGGTTGTCGTGGTTCCGGGTCTTCCGAGGCCGTCTCTGACGAATCGCCACGAGGGCCGACGGTCACGTTCATGTGGATTTCCCTTTTGCGCGCGGTATCAAAAGTCTCCGACGCGCCCAATAAGACGCCGTCTTTGTTTCTGACTTCGACAACGCACTCCGAGGTCATGGGCATCCCAGTGATCCTGAAGCCTGCTACAGAGTCTGTGACAGCCGCGCGGGAAAAGTTTTTGCCGGTACACGAGCAACGAACCTCCAGGCCTCCCGGCATGGTTTCAGAATCCGCAATGACAACCTTACCCTGAATCACGCATCCTTCAGGAATCATGCAGAAGCTGTAACCTTCCAGCCTGCCCGACTCGTTGGGGAGAAGCAGCGGGTCGGAACTCTCCATAATAAGCCCCCGCTTGTACCCACTGAGAACGTATTGGCCCGGTTCATTGGCCAAGACTTTGAATTCTCCTGTTTCCTTACTGCTGCGGCATGATTGTCCTACGCGATTGCCCTCGTTGTCGGAGAGGAAAACCAAGACATCGGCGATTCCCGCTCCGTCAGAGCCAACCACAGTCCCGGAGACCACAAGCTGCTCCTTTTGGCGCCTTTCCATTTCTTCTCGCGATGGCAAATCCACTGCGGAAGAAAACTTGAAATCTGGTGGTACCACTTCTTTCGGCGCTTTGGTTTCAGCGACTTTTTGGGAACTGCCCGATGGCCTAATTCTGGAAGCAAAATCCGGCAGGGGGTGGTTCATCCCTTCGAGCGGTGTGGGGGTGCTCGATGGTGACGGGTGCTCGCGCTCTGCGCTTTTACGCCGAACACTGAGGACACCATCGTCCAGGAGTTCTCTCGATACCACGGGAACAGGTGCTCCGGGCGTGTTTCCGCGCGCAGGAGCCATAGGGTCGCGGGGCCGCCGTCGATTGGTCCGGGACGCGGCTGATGAGCTTCGATATCCGCTCCCAAATAAAGGGGGAAGGCTGGAAAAAGGCCACGTCGCGCTCGACAAGTGCCCCTGGAAGACGAGGTTCACGACGGCCAGGACGACGATAAGAAAAAGAATGAGATAGGCCGCGGGATGCAAATGGGTCAGGGCGTAAAGCAGGCCCATCCGGCTGTCGCCCGAGATCCCGGGCGGGGCTGCCAACAGCTCGGAAGCACAAAAAGCCCAAACGATGAAAAAGGCGCCTCCAATAAGAGCGCGCTGAAGGTTCAAACCGGAGCGCCATACGGACCAGGCGGGACTCATGCCTCCACGCAAAGTTCTGCGAGATTCCTGAATTCTGGGCTTATTGGGCAATCCCTGCACCACACCTTCTCCTGGTCGACGCCAAAAGGTCGTTTCTTCGTCCCACCACTGCCAATGCATGCCCCCCGGTTTTGAGTCGGATCTCTACCATCGCCGCGTCTCAAAGTAAATAAGAAACATGTCTGTTCAGTAACCATTCGGTTACCATTCAGTTACCAGCGGCAAAGATTGTCATTGCGAGCGCAGCGAAGCAATCTCAACGCTCAAAGGCAGAGATTGCTTTCCCGCGGAACGCGGGATTTCACTCCTCGCAATGAGGCAGAATGGCAAATTCCCCGCGTAACCGAAGGGTTACTCTGTTTACTCACGCCTGGGCCGGGGGGCGCAGATGGGAATTTCATCGCAGAGAGCGCGAAGGGGATTTTCGAAGGGCCGGGTGCAAGAACCCGCATGTCCGGACCCTATTTGAGTTAGGAGCCCGGACATGCCGAAAAATGCTCGCCTGTTGACAAAATTATAGCTCATTCTCTGTTTGAGTCAATACTTGTCCACCTCGAGTGGTGCGCAGACGGTTGCCTGGACGAGAGGTGCAGAGGGTCAGCTACCACTGTGTTTCCACGCCGATTAACTGCTCATACCGATTCGCTTTCAAAAAAGAGACTTAGATCTCCAAGTTGTCCGGCACTGACCTGGTTCCCAGGTCAGTGGCACCCAATTATTTCAACTGCACACCGGCGTTGGGTGCCACGAACCTGCCCGAGCAGGTCCGTGCTTCTTCGCTGCGATGTTACAAGTTTCGTTGCAAATCGGTATCACTTTCGCTCACATAGCTTTGCGGTTGCGCGCAGTGGCGACAATTCGATAGTAAGAGTCGACTTGCCGGGGGGAATATGTACAAAAAAAAGCCCGTTCGGAAACGGGCCAAAGGAAGGATTAGGTTTGGTTTGTCGCTGGCACAGAAAAAGATCATATTCAGGAAGTGTTGTCAAGTTTTTTTAAATAAAAATATTATAAAAAGTGAATCCATAGTCATTGATATCAATATAACACCGTGTTATTAATTGATTTAAGTCCCATTAATAAAGTGGAGCCGCCTAGCCGAAGACCGCGCGGCCACGCCCCCCCGGACAAACCTCAACACCGCACCACGCATCTTCCGGCCGTCCAAAACAAGGCTGGGCAAGATCAAGCCATGTCCACCCATTCAGGAATTCTTTCCCCTGTCAGGAAAACCTCAGCTTCCTCCGGGGCATCCAGCAAGCTTTCCAGCTTTTGCACGGCGTCTTTCCTCTTCTGATTGGCTTGCCACTCTTGCCAGCGGTTCGCGCTGATCCAGGTGCTGATGACAACCAGTGTGTTGGGATCATCCGCGCCTATCAGCGTTTCGCCGGACACGTAGCCGGTTTGCAGCGTGGCCAGTGACCTGAGTTCCATGAGCAGCTTATATGCCTGCTTTATTTTGTCCCCCTTGAACCGCCTCTTGATGAGAACCTTGACAGCCATGGCGTCCCCCTTTCTAGGAATTGGATTCATACGACTGCCCAACGCGCGGAAGAAATCTCTTCCTTTAGAAAGTGCCCTCCGAGCGCCCAGTACTATTTCCCCGAAAAACCTTAATCATCCTGCCTCGCCGCGGCAAGCTTCGACTCCTTTAACTATAGCGTCCGTTGCCTGAATAATGTCCATCTCGGTCGTCATACGGCCCGTGGTGAATCTTAATGTGCCTTTGGCCCATTCCAACGGGACGTGCATTGCTTCCAGCACATGGGATATCTGTACAGAGTCGGAATGGCATGCCGCACCGGCTGAGGCGGCCACTTCCAGACCTATTTCCTCGAGTATGCGGTCTGCCTCCAGCCCGCGAAAAGAAAGGCTCAGCGTATTGGGCAAGCGTTTCACGGGATGGCCGTTTAGCCTGATCTCCTGCAATCGCTCTTGTAATCCTTCATGCAGCATGTCTCTCATGGTCTTCATGTGATTCATGTTGCGCTCCAGGTCCTTCGAGGCAATCTCGCAGGCCTTCCCAAGTCCGACTATTTCCAACATGTTTTCTGTTCCGGCTCTCCTACCCATCTCCTGGCCCGCGCCGAACATGAACTTTTCGAGTACGGTTCCTGTTCGAACGTAGAGCGCGCCCACACCCTTCGGCGCGTAGAGCTTGTGGCCTGCCACGGAAAGCAGATCCACTCTCAGCCTGTCAACACCAGCGGGTATTTTGCCAAGGGATTGAGCCGCATCGGTGTGGACTGCAATTCCGCGGTCCCTGGCCAGCGCGGCGATCTCCTCGACAGGCTGGATGGTCCCCACTTCGTTGTTGGCGTGCATGATTGTGATCAGGATGGTCTGGGAGGTTACCGCAGCCTCGACCTCGGAGACGGCCACCAGACCGTGTTCATCCACAGGCAGAATCGTAATCCTGAAGCCCTGCTGCTCTAAATAGCGGCAGACTTCTAGCACCGCGGGATGTTCGACTTGACAGGTGATGATATGGTTGCCTTTGTTTCGATTGGCTAGCGCGATCCCGCGAATGGCATGGTTGTTCGATTCTGTGCCTCCACTGGTAAAGATGATTTCTTGCGGGTCGCAATTTATCAGCTCCGCGACCTGTTCTCGGGCCTTGGTAAGGGCCCTTTTCGGAGCGATCCCGTACCAGTGAGTGCTGGAAGGGTTACCGAATTCTTCTTCCAGAAAAGGCCTGATAGCCCCTATCACTTCCGGATCGAGCGGTGTGGTCCCGTTATAATCGAGGTAGATCGGTTTTTTCATTTTGTCCTCGACTTGCTTTTTACGGACTCGCGTTGCAATTGAAGCAAATAAGCGGCGAAACTCTGCGGGGGCACGGCGTGCCGTCCCTCTACAAGAGCACAAGACCCGACGGTTACGTACCTTTATTGATCTGTATCAATATAACAGAGGCCCTCAGTCCGAAGTCTCCTCCAGGTTAATTCGCAGCATCTCAATGGAAGCGAGAATACGTTTAGCGTTGCGATTTATCGCGGGAAAGCCGTCAGACGCGTCGTATAGGTCCTGAGCCAGCCGGGCCAGTTCTTCCGCTTGTGAAGCCATCTGACCCAAAGCGCTTTTTTCGTCCATCACTACACACTCCCCATTTTCCTGAGATCTTTGAACCTTTTTGCCTTCACTTCGTAACGGGGCAAGGTCCCGTAGGGATACACTGCAATATCGTACCCGAGGTTGGTCTTTACGCGAAGTTCGGTGCGCAATTGGGCCTCCAATTCCTTGGCCGAGGAGGCATGTTGTTCCAGTAGTTCCACCTTAAGCGAGATGTGGTCCACATCGCCCCTCTTCTCGACCACGACTTCGTATTCGTCGCCAAATCCGGGGATGGAACGAACCACATCTTCTATGGCCGAAGGCGCGAGCAACACCCCTTTGACCTTGGTAATATCATCTGCCCGGCCCACAACCCCTCCCGGGAGGAGACGATAGCTCCTGCCGCATTCACATGGCTCGTCACTCAGTTCAACAATGTCCTTCGCGTCGAAGCGGATGCAGGGCTGAGCCATTCTGTTCAGGGCCGTGATCACCAGTTTGCCCTGCCTGCCTGGTTCCGTGATCGGCTCACCGGATTCCAAGTCTTCAACCTCGGCAAGGAACATTGCCTCATTGATGTGGAGCCCGCCTGACTGGGCTTCACATTCGAAGCCCCACGCGCCGATTTCCGTGGCGCCCGCATGGTCGAAGACCTTGGCTCCCCAGGCTTGTTCCATGCGCTTTTTGGTTGAAGGTACCAGAGCTCCAGGCTCACCGGCACAGGTAATCCTGCGGATTCCAAGATCGGACGCGGGATTCAACGAGAGCTTCTTTGCTGCGACGTCTGCCATCCCCAGCACGTACGTGGGTGTAGCCATCATGGCTGTGGGCCTGATTTCCTGAATCTTTAGAATTCGAGCTTGTGTGTCCAGGACGCCGCCGGGGATCACTTCGCAGCCGATCTTTTCGCAAGCGTAATGAGCGGTCCAGAAGGCCACGAAAACATTATACCCGAACGGAAGAAACACCCGGTCGTGAGGGCGATAGCCCTGTGCCCACAACAGAGTGGCCCAGCATTCCGAGAACCATTCCCAGTCTTGCCACGTGTCCGGCTGGTATACCGGTTGGCCGGTGGTTCCGCTGGTCTGATGAAATTCCGTCACCTCGTCCAACGGCACGCACAGAGCATCGCCATAAGGAAACGGGTCCTTGCGCTGAACCGTCCGCATCATGGACTTTTCCACCTTTGGGACGTGCCGCAGGTCTTCCATGGTGCGGATGTCATCAGGCTGCAACCCGGCTTCCCTGTAAAGGGCCCTGTGGAAGCTCGACTTGTCGTACGCCCATCGCAAGATGCGTTTGAACTTCTTCAATTGTAGCTTTTCGAGGCTTTCTCTAGGAAGAGTCTCCAGATACGGATTCCAGTACGGGATTGCTTTATTCATAGGCTCGCGAGTTTGAATAACTACTCCCTTTCTTCAGGATTTAGAACCGAGGTTCCGGAGCCGTACCTTGAACGGCGAAAACCCGCCGCGCTCCCCTGGACCGATGGCGGAATAGCACGACTGCCGCCGTCCACTCTAATCGATGTTAGCATTTTATCTGCGGGGGATACCAGTTATTAGGTGATAATTATTGACAGTGCTCAAAAAAAAGCGGGACCCTTGCGGGAAATATTTGGGCCGACTTGCCCCTTGGGTTTTCCGTTGATAAAAGCTGGTTAAACAAAAGCCGGGACGTACTTCCCGGCATTACCCAATTCAACAGGTGGGGATTCTCTCAACAGGTAGTTTTCAGAATCCGCAGGCAGAAGAGCAAGTCGATTCGCCTTTGAGGTCCCATGCATCGTCCATGCATCGCCCGTAGCACGCTTCCTTTTTTGCTTCTCCTCTAAAATGCTTCTCGATTTCAGAGAATTCCACGGAGCCTTCAAATATGCCTGTTGCTCTCACATCAGTTTCTTCTTCCATAGCAATCACCTCCCGAAGTTATTTTGAACACGATTTCGAAAATGGAAAGAAGTTGGCAGCGAAGACCGCCCTGGTCAGTTCTCCGGAGGCTACAGGCCACAGGCAGTCGCACAAGCAACTTCCTTGTTCGTGTTCCAAAAGAAGTCTTTCATGCAATCCGCATAGCAGTCCGAGTGTGGTAACGGCTGCCGAGCCATTTCCTCCCGCGAGCGCTCCATGTTTTCGTCGTGTCTTTTGTCTTCAGACCGGCCTGTAGCAACCAGGACACCTATGATGACAGCAACCGCCAGGGCCCAGGCTACCATTCCGAAAATCGCTAGGATAGACATCTCACTACTCCTTGGCAAGTGGTCGTCTAGGGATCAATTCCTTCTTCTAAAATTAGATGCATTTCAACTCGCCAATGCTTCAATTTGAGGAAGATTCTTGTTTCTCGGCCGACAATTGAACTGCCACAGAAAGCGTAACCACTCAATTACGCAGGGTAGAGAAGCGCAGGGGCCAGAGTCCGGAACTCCCGGGTGGAACTCCGGATTGAAGGAAAGCCTGGATTCCGGCACGCTCCGGAATGACTGGAAGCAGGGGGCCACGTTTTGGGCTTGACTTTGAGCCGGAAGTGTGGACTTTTTTTGGATTAACATTGCATTCCACGAGCGAACGCCAATCGTTGAACACAGGAAGGTAATTTCATGCCATTTCCCGACATTGAAACCCAGATGCAAAAGATCATGCGAGGCGTAGAGGAAATCATACACGAGCAGGAGATGCGGCAGCGCATTGCAGACAGCATGAAAACAGGAAGACCGCTTCGAGTTAAGCTGGGAGTGGACCCCACAGCCGCGGACATTCATCTGGGCCACATGGTAACAATCAGGAAGCTTAAACATTTTCAGGATGTTGGACACATCGCGATCTTTTTGGTGGGAGATTTCACGGCCCGCATCGGTGACCCCACGGAGCGCAGCGAGGCCAGGGTACGGTTGACCAAGGAGCAGGTCTGGGAGCATGCAAAGACCTTCAAGGATCAGGTTTTCAGAATACTTAACGAAGAAAAAACCGAACTGCGCAGCAACGGTGAATGGTTTGATTCCATGTCCTTCGCGGACTGCCTGGATTTGGCTTACAGATCGACCGTGGCCAGAATGCTGGAACGGAACGACTTTGAAAAGCGATTTCGCGAAGGTAGCCCCATCAGCATTACCGAATTCCTTTACCCGCTCATGCAGGGCTACGATTCTGTGGCTCTGCAATGTGATGTGGAACTTGGCGGCACAGACCAGAAATTTAATCTCTTGGCCGGCCGAGATCTGCAAATTCAGTTCGGCCAGGCGCCCCAAGTGGTCATCATGACGCCTCTGATCGAAGGGCTCGACGGCTCCAAAAAAATGAGCAAAACCGAAGGCAATTACATTGCCGTGGATGATACGCCCGAAGACATGTTTGGAAAGACCATGTCCATTCAGGACAACTTGATAATAAAATATTTTACTCTGCTCACGGATGTGGACCCGGCGGAGGTGCAGCGATATGCGGCAGCTTTGTCGGAAATCGAAAAACATCAAGATCACGGGGACCCGTTGCACCCCATGCAGATAAAGAAGGCGCTCGCTCGCAGCATTGTCACGGAATATCACCACGCGAGCGCCGCGGCCAAAGGTGAAGAGCATTTTGAGAAGGTGGTTCAGCGGAAAGAATTGCCCGATCAAATGCCTCGCGTAGTGCTTCCGTCAAGCAAAATGGCCGCATATGAAATCGTTGCCGCTTGCGCCTCGGTTTCGAAAGGTGAGGCGAGAAGGTTGGTGGACCAGGGTGGAGTGAAACTGGAAGGCGAAAAGGTC
Source organism: Desulfomonile tiedjei (assembly GCA_016212925.1). NCBI lineage: Bacteria > Pseudomonadati > Thermodesulfobacteriota > Desulfomonilia > Desulfomonilales > Desulfomonilaceae > Desulfomonile > Desulfomonile tiedjei. Next base: position 77,546 of record JACRDF010000048.1, on the reverse strand, counting down.
TCTGACCCGTCTGCAGAAATCGTCCTCGGACCCAGTGAGAAGATCCTCCAGGTAGGGAAACGGAAGTATTTCCGCATAATATGTGAGAAAGAATAGGCGGTTGCGTTTCCGGTCAGGATCGTATAGATTGGGATTGTTTGTCATCGAGAATGAAGGGATTCATGAACTGGCGGATCTAAGGTCCGCTTTGTGCTTGAATCTGAGCGAGTTCCGCGGATCGAAAGGGCGTGGAAGTCGCTGATACGTTAAGTGCTGGTCGAGGGCATCTCGGGCCTGCCGCAGAATTTTTGTCGGCCACCTTACGCCCATAATTTACTATGAATTGCTCATGAAAAAAGGAGTCACCGTGGTTGACGAGGGCCGAAAAGGGAAAAAAGTCGGGGTTGGTCCGGCCGAACCTGATGAGGGCGCACATTGGTGGCCTGATTCCAGGGAGTTGGAACCCTGGCTCAACGGGGAACCGGCAAACGAGTTTGATACGGACGAAGATTTTATTCATGGCGCCGTGCCTGGGGACCTGGCCTCCAGGACCCGACTTGAAAGAATTAAGCAAAGCTACGAACTTCTGCGCCAATTTACGCCCAAAGAATTGAAGGTTTTGATGAGTCTGAAGAGGAACACCTCGCCAAAGGCATGGACTCTCCGGGAGGACCTTGTGGTACTGACCTTGGCGCTCAGCAATCGGGAAATTGCAGAGATGTTGCAGGATCGGAACAAGGAAGCAGTCAAGAAAAGGTTGCAGCTATTGAAATCCAAGGGGCTGGCCAAGAGACCGTCCGAGTCACCCGTGGCTTCTTCATAAACGTCCGGCGGATAACCAATCCATTTCATTCGCAAGTGCTGTGTCGTCGGCATGAAAAGAAAAGCACCAACCATAGCAATGATCATTGTCCTGGTGACCTGGGGTGGTCTGTCTGCGGCTCAGGACAAGGGCGACATGAACGCGGCATTGATGAGCGCTGCTGCACGAATGGACGTGCAGGACGCAGAGACCCTTCTAAGCGAAGGGGCTGACGCCAATTCCAAGGACAAAAACGATCGAACAGCCTTAATGATGGCTTGCGTCAGAGGAAGTCTCGAAATTGTCAGGCTGCTACTGGAAAAAGGGGCCGATATCAATGCGCACAGCAAGAACGGCGAAACAGCCTTGCTGTCGGCTTCGGGACGAGGCGGCTACGAGGTTGTCAAACTGCTCCTGGACAACGGGGCGAATGTCCACGCAAGAGACAAGAAAAACCAAACTGCCTTGATGTTGCCCGCCTGGGCCGGACAGATCGAAGTAGTAAAGTTGCTTGTTGGCAGAGGCGCAGACATCAATGCACAGGATGAGAACGGCCGAACGCCATTGATCTGGGCGGCGGAACAAGGCCACCTGGAAGTTGTCGAGGTCCTTTTGGAAAAGGGAGCCAACGCCAACGCCAAGGACAAAAACGGCGAGACGGCTTCGCTGGCCGCTGCCGCCAATGGCCACAGCCAGGTGGTCGAGCGGCTAAAGAGACATGGGACTGGGGACTAAGGCTTCCAGCGATTCGCCCAGGGCAATGGCAAGGCCATGTCTTGAAAACAAGTGACTCCGTGCCGACTGTGGCCGAATCAGAAACACGCAGACCCCACCGTACCCCCAACCCAACACCCCCGGTTTTCCCTACATAACTCAAGGCTCAATCTTTCCGTCTAATTTTCTTGACAACACCATTTCAAACACGGTACGAAGTTAGTTGTTTGTATATAGCGAACTGTAGTTCGCCAGGACGAACTCATGACAACCCCCAAGAAAACCGCATCAACCGATAAGTACGTTGTGCCTGCTGTGGAACAGGCTTTACGCGTGTTGTTCCGCATGGCACAGGCCGATTCGGCCCACATGAACCTGACGGAAATCTGTGAAGAAGTAGGAATGCACAAGAGCACAGCCTTCTGTATTCTCCACACACTCCGGAAGTTCGGCCTCGTCCAAACAGGCGGCAGGGGAAAAGGCTATACCCTCGGCCCTGGTCTGATCGGTCTTTCCCGCAGGTTTCTTGACACTCTCAGCACTCCAAAACTTGCCGAACCTCTTCTGGCGGAACTTGCCGGCAAGGCAGGGGCTACGGCCGCACTCGGGTTGATAGCGGATAAAAACGTCTTCGTTGCCGCTAAGCACGAAGGTGGGCGCGTGCTTGGCATCACCATGCGCGTCGGGCATCGGTTTCCCATTACCTACGGCTGCCACGGCAAGGCCATTGCCGCTTTCCTGCCGGAGAATGAACTTGATAGGCTGCTACAGGATGAGGATCTCTACTTTCACGGAGATCCGGCGAAGTTTGACAGCGGTAAGCTGAACGAGGAAATACTCAGATGCCGCCGAGACTGGTACGCCGAGGACCTGGAGGAGATGGTGCCGGGACTGAATGTTGTGGCAGCGCCTGTGCTAGGCCCCAACCAGCGACCGGTTGGATATGTGGCGGTGCTCGGTCTTTCTTCTGCAGAGGCTGCCCGACAGTGCGGGCCCCTGGTTGCCCAAGCGGGGAAAAGCCTTTCGCGGCAGCTTGGAGCCAAGGTCGAGGAATGAGCATTCGGCCGAGGCAGTGCGGTGCGCGAGAGTGGCACAGTATCAAGCGAGTCCATGTTCAAGAATAAAGGAAGCGAAATGGCAGCAAGCAAAGAGGATCGCATCGCCCGCGAAGCAGCCGAACTGCGTCGCGTGGGCTTCACGGTTAATGGACAGTACCACCGGTTCAACGTGGGGGGTGAGGCCGGCGAAATCTCCCCGACCCACACGCTGTCCCATACGCTCAGAGAGACCCTCGGACTTACCGGCACCAAGGTTTCCTGTGACCAGGGCGCATGCGGATGTTGTGCGGTCATCATGGACGGAAAGGCTGTCCTTTCCTGTAAGGTTCTGACGATCGAGTGCGATGGAAAGACAATAACAACAATCGAAGGCCTGAGGGACCCGAAAACAGGTGCACTCGATCCCCTTCAGCAGTCTTTTATCGACCACACCGCTTTTCAGTGCGGCTTCTGCACCCCTGGAATGATCGTAACCGCCAGGGCCTTCCTCAACGAAACCCCGCACCCTTCTGAAGAAGAGGTAAAGGAGGCCCTTTCAGGTAATTTCTGCCGGTGCATAAGTCACTACCAGGTGATCAAAGCTGTAATGTCCGTTGTGGAGAAAGGGCATGAGCATGGGCAATAAATACAGATATATAGGGAAACCCATGCCGCGGAGGGACGCTGAGGAGATCGTCACAGGGGCCGTCCAATACCTCGACGACCTGAAATTTCAGAATCTCCTCCACGGAAAGGTGCTGAGAAGCCCTTATGCCCATGCACTCATCAAGAAAATTGACAAGAGCAAGGCTGAAGTGCTGCCGGGCGTAAAAGCCGTCTTGACGTGGGAAGACATCCCCGACTGGAGGGGTGGCACACCCCGCAAGGTGCCCGTCCTAGACAAAAAAGTCAGGTACGTGGGTGACGCTGTGGCACTTGTCGCGGCCACCACTGAAGAAATCGCGGAAGAGGCCTTGGATCTGATCGAAGTAGATTACAAAGTCCTGCCTGCGGCCCTGGATATGGATTCGGCCCTCAAACCCGGCGCTCCCCTCGTTTACGACGAGTTTCCCGGCAATATCATACCCGGCGGTACTATCGTTTTCGGGCCCAACTGCCTTAAAGGCGTAGTCAGGGGGGATGTAGACAAAGGGTTTGCAGAAGCCGACGTCATAGCGGAAGGGGCCTTTGGATACGAGAACATACCCAATGCCCTTCCTCCTGAATCGGTGGGTGCAGTTGCCCTGTGGGAGGAGCCGAACAAGGTCACTGTGTGGAGCACCAGCCAGGCGCCGTACATGGACAAGATCACCCTCTTCCATGTTTTTAACAGGCAGGTGGAAGTAAGAAGCATCGGAAACCATGTGGGCGGCAGTTTCGGGACAAAGATCATGTGCTGGCAGGTTCAAGCCTATGCCGTCCTTTTGAGCAGGGCGACCGGGAGGCCGGTAAAGTGCATGTTTACCAAGGAAGAACATATGGCCGCGTTCACCCTGAGGGTCGGCTCCCGGATTCACGCCAGGGTGGGCATGAAGAAAGACGGCACCCTGACGGCTATACAGGGCACATGGTACGTCGACACAGGCTACTATTCCTTTACCACGCAAGCCCAAGTCGCGGTGGGATCGGGCGAACTCATGATCATGGCCCAGTGCCCTAACTGGGACTTGAAGAACCTTGTTGTGGCCACAAACCGGAACGCCTCAGGCAGCACAAGGGGCTTCGGAGGCCAGGAATTGAAGTGCTCATTCATACCTCTTCTGTGTCTGGCCATGGGAAAGGCAGGCCTTGATCCATTCGAAGTGCTCAAGAAGAACTTCGTCAAGCCCGGCGGAGGGTACTTCTGGCGGGATGGCAACTGGTATCAGTACCGCGGCATTGACTATTCCAGGGCCATGGACAAGGGTGCGGAACAATTCGGCTGGAAAGAGAAATGGAAGGGCTGGCTGACGCCTACCTCGGTGAACGGCGCAAAGCGGACAGGGATCGGCGTGGGCGTCCACGGAAACGCCGACGTTGGCGAAGACGCGGCAGAGGCATACGTTCAGCTTGATTACAACGGCACGGCCACAATTTTTCTCTGTGCGGCGGAGCACGGGACCGGCCAAAAGAGCAATTATGCCAAGATGGTGGCTGAGGTGCTTCAGATACCGCCGGATCGGATCTCAATGACCCCTGCTGATTCGCTGGTCACGCCTTTCGAGTTCGGACCGGTGGGCTCTCGCGGGACCTATGCCATTGGGAGTGCTGTCATCAACGCGGCAGAAGATGCGAAGAGAAAGCTCTTCGAGTTTGCCGCCCCAAAGCTGGATGCGGACCTTCAAGACCTGGAAACAGCCGACGGGGTTGTGTTTGTGAAAGGACATCCGGAAAAGAGCTTAAAATGGAGGGCCTTGGGAAATGACCGCACCATACTGGGGTTCGGGCGCTTTGAGCCGGATTTCACCTTGTGCAATTGCATGATGAGCTTTGTAGAGGTCGAGGTGGACACGGAGACGGGAAAGGTGACCTTGCTGCGGGTGGTGCTTGCCACTGATGTCGGTCAGATCATAGATCCGCAGGGTCTCGAAGGCCAGCTCAACGGATGCATCGGTTCCGCGGGTATCGACAGCGCCATTTTCGAAGAGACAATCATCAATCCTTCCTCGGGTCACATACTAAATGCGAACCTGATTGATTATAAGTGGCGGACCTTTGCCGAGCTGCCTGCCATGGAGCATGTGGTGCTCGAGACGCCTATTCCCACCCACCGCTTTCATGCGGTCGGTGTAGGGGAAGTGGCCACGTCTCCCGGGCCTTCGGCTGTCCTCATGGCTGTTTCGAATGCCGTGGGTTCGTGGCTGCATGAGTATCCCGTCACTCCCCAAAGGGTGCTGAAGGCCCTGGGGAAAATGGGCAATGCAGCAACAGGAGGCACGAGATGAAGCGGTTTGCGCACCATAATGCGCGCTCGATCGAGGAAGCGGTTGAACTCCTGAACGAGTACAAAGGCAAAGCAAAGGTCATTGCAGGCGGCACGGATCTTTTGGGAGCTTTGAAGGACAATATTGTCCCTGAATACCCGGCCGCGGTGATCAACATAAAGCCCATTGCCGGCCTCGACCACATCAGAAGCGAGGAAAATGGCCTCACCATAGGCGCGCTAGCCAAATTAGTCGATATTGTCAAGTCCCCGGTAGTGAAAGAAGAATATGAGCTGCTTGCAGAAGCCGCGTACTCGGTAGGCACTCCCCATATCCGTAACATGGCCACCATTGGGGGTAACCTGGCCCAGGACGTTCGTTGCTGGTTTTACAGGTACCCTCGCCAAATCGGCGGACCCATGGTCTGTCTTCGCAGAGGAGGCAAGTTTTGCAGTGCCCTGGCCGGCGACAACCGGTACCATTCCATATTCGGCGCTGCCGGTTTCGCGGACAGCCCCTCCGATTTCGGCAGGGTTCGGAAGGGCTGCTTTGCTGTTGGTCCATCGGACATAGCGGTTGCGCTGATTGCGCTTGACGCCGGCATCGTCACCACAAAACGGAGTGTCTCTGCGAAACTGTTATTCAAAGCCACGGCGACGAACTCAACCGTCCTAGAACCCGATGAGCTAATAAGTGAGATCAGGATACCGAAGCCGCCCGCCACCGCGAGACAGAGGTACGAAAAATTCACTCTCAGAAAACCGATCGATTTCGCGGTTGTGAGTGTGGCATCCATCCTGGCGGTCGACAATGGGGTCTGCAAGGATGCACGGATTGTGCTCGGCGCAGTGGCTCCCGAACCGCTGAGGGCGCGGAAGGCGGAAAAGGTGATTAAAGGGCGGACCATTGATGAGAATATTGCCGCGGAAGCCGCGGAGCATGGCCTAGCAGACGCGATTCCGCTCAAAATGAACGGGTACAAGGTTGAAATCGCGAAGGTGCTCCTGAAGAGGGCGATTTTGAGCTGAAATTATGGCGTTTCTCTAATGTTCTTTCCGAATGGCGCATGTTTTTTGGTTGTTGGGTTTTCGGTCGGCGACCCGGTTCAATGTGTCAGAAGTGCGATCAATGAGATCGTCTCGGGTCTTTATGCCAATTGCCACAATTCTTGACCTTTTGCACAGCCTTGGCTATGAGACAACCGGTGGGGGCCGGCGTCCCTGCCGGCCCGAACTAGTTGATTTGTAACCGAAAACTGTGCCGGCACGGAGGCCGGCACCTACCAAATTCCAAGAGGCACTTTTCACAATCGGACACTATTTTTTGACACTTGCTTTGGCAGTTCTCGAAGGTTTTTACTGGTTCACTCCCGGGTGCCACGGACCTGGGCTCCGTCAGGTCCGTGCGGGCTATCCCGGTACGGTGTACTGCACCCACAGCCTATCCGAACTGCGGTCCCAGTCCAGCCGTGAGACGAAGGATTGCCAGTCTCTCTCTGTAGCCTCATCCGGCTTTGGAGGGCTGTCGTCGCCTGATGGTATCCGATCTGCCCGAATGATTTTGCCTCCAGTCTTCTGCTTGAGTCGGTCAAACAGTTTTTCGGCTGGATGATCCCAATGCATTTCTTCATTTGCCCAGCGCTGATCCACTGGGATCATGGCAACCAGGTTGGGACTCTCCATCATCTCCAGGCCCTTTTGTGCAAGAGTCGCATTTCGGCTGCCGTGGTGTCCGACCTTGTACAGTACCGTGCGGCGGAGGAGATCTGCGACGGTCACCGTTCCGCTACTAGTTCCCTCGGCAGGCCAAGACAAATTGCTCCAGGAAAGCCAGTTTCCCGCTTGGGCATCCGCGGCAAAGAGCAGGGTCTTGTGTGGCTCGGTTTCCGTAATCTCGATCGCAAGGACCAGAGAGGTGTTGTTGGTCTTAGCATTGATGGCTAGCGCCAGTTGCTCGGCGGCACCTAACCAGTCGGTGTCGATGCGGCGCCACTCCGCGCCATCTGTGCCGGTATTTGAGAAGCCATAGTATTTACTGAAGAATCGCCCATAATTTGGATGCCTGCCTGCTGAATCTCTGGCGATTTCAACAGACTCATCAAAAGGGCAACTTCGCCTGAAGAGCTGCCTATCTTTGTCGTCCTCGAAAACAGTACCCACAGAAGCCAACGCTGCCGCGGTGAACGATCCTGCCCCGATTATGGCCGCAACATCAGGGTAGAATTCACTCTCAGCCTGCAACTTCTTGATATACTCTTCGTCTCTGGGAGGTCCGAGTACGTAGACCTTTACGCCCTCTACGCCAGGCACGATGAGCGGCTCTTCCCCCGGGCGGCGATAGTCTTCCGGCCTGTGGAGTTTATTCCGTGTCTTTGTGCGCAGGTACTCCAGCGGGCTTGCTTTGACACCCAGTGCAGAGGTCAAGGCATTCGGGAACTCAAAGTCCAGGACTGCCTGGAGCGCCGCAGCCGACGGTGCATTGGCGAGCCTGAGCTGATTGACAGCCGCTGCCACCGCTCTAATCTGTATTCCATAGATTTGCTTCAAATGCTTGGCGACCGGGTCCGTAGGGTCCTCTGTCCAGGCCAGCCAGAGATCGTCTATTTCGATGTTGTCGAAGACATCCTTTCCATATTCGAATCCGGACAAATGATCGGTGTGTTCATGCGTGGCCACGACAACGTGGAGATGATTTCCGGTTGCTTTCGCCATATCCGTGGCAAGCAGCCGCATTCTCTCCTTTCCTCCGGGATACCGGTGGTGGACTCCGCAATCAATGAGAATATAACGCGCGCTGCCGTCCTTGGCTCGCAAAGCCAGGAGAAAGCAGTCCCCGAAACCAGGGTTGTACATGCGAACTGTAACGCCCGATTCGGGCGGTTGCATTACCGGCTGACTTATATTTTTTGGAGCCATTATTCCACCTCCTCTAGCCCGAAGGAACGATGGAGAAAGGCAAAAGGCTCCCCGGCGGCCCCTTGCTCCAGGTCCTGACTTTTCCTGGAAAAGCTCCGGGAAGAAGTTTTCACCGGATCGCCTAAGTAGGTGGCGCGGAGAGATGGACTTGCCCCTCTGGTAAGATATCTACGCACGCGTTCCAGGCGAGTGTCGCTCCGTATCCTCTTTTGGATGCAATACCTGACCTCTGCGTTGTCCGGGTTTACCAAGAGAGTGCATCCGCCCCGGAACCAAAAGTCCGGCGCAGGCCGATCGCGGGGCGCGAACACACCTCGATCTACCTTGTCCTGAATTTCAGGATCATAGTACCCTTTACGGCGCTGGGTCATCTCAACTACCAACTCGGTAACAGTTTGGCCTCCCGGTCCGATCCGACGGGCAGGCCGCACCGAGTGAATTTCCAGCGACGGGACGCCTTCCCTATCCCTATGGAAGGCCTCGGGTGCATTTCTGTCGAGCACTATCCGGGCGACGTTGGCGGCCTCGCTCCCACTTGCATCGGTAAACCACCCATGAAGCAGTTTTTGGCTCCTCCTGGCTTGTTCAAAGATCTTCTTGCGGCTCGTCGTCAGTCCCCAATCGGGAACAAGCTTACGCAGTCTAGCAGGGTTGCGAAACACCTTGAGGAAAGCCTTTTGCTCGTTGCTATCCGGTGAGTGCCATAAGAGGCTGTCTACGGACAGGCTGCTCACGTCATTAGGGTAGATGCCGCGTCGGCGGAACGCTTCGACCATAGCAAGCCGATAGTTGTACCGATCGTTCATTACAAGGTCCGCATCCGCGGTGATCAAAGCCCGCAAGTAATCGCCGAAATCAACATCAACAGGTGGACAGTAGTCGAGAGCGCGGATACACATGTGAAGGACATGCCCGGCCGTCTTGGCCGCCTCTTGCGCCAGCCTTTCGACCAGGTCGGGGTGCAGTTCGCCCGGGGAAAGTTGACCGGACCCCCCGCTGGCGATGCGCAGAAGGTCGGCGATTCGCCACTTGTAAATGGTCAGAAATGCTTCAAAAACGGCGGCAACTAGGATCTTTCCCCGCTCATGCGGTTCGGTGGTGCGTAGGAGCATCCCAGGGTCAGGTTTCTCCGGAATCCACTCCTGTGTCTCGGGGTCATGGTGTCCGAGTGCGCTGCGCAGAGCACCGTAGCGTCCAATGGCCTGTCCGAACTGGAAAGCAAGCTCACCTAGAAGATTCTGGCTTTGAAGGTCCCCGCGAGTGCGGGCGATTTGTCGTCGCAACGCCTCCGGGTAAGTGAAGTGCTGGAATAGGGCTACAATGTCGGCGAAGGCTTCATGCAGGGCCAGAACATCATTGTTGGTTGCCTCAATGAATCGCCGGTGCAGGCCGTCCAGCAATGCGTGGGTCGTCTCGTGGGCGACTATGTCGTGTGAAAGGCATGCAAACACTATCTCGCCGGGCATGTTTTCTCCGGGATTGGTGGTTGAGGCAGGAAAGTAGCCAAAGAGCAAGGCTTTCTTGACGGGGCTGTAATAGGCATTGGCCTCTCGCAGAGCGTGGGGATAGACGCGCAAGCGTTCCACGAACTCAGTCCTCACGAACCCGTCTTCCTTGAACCCTCGATGTGACCACAAAGATCGGCGTCCCAGAGCCTGCTCGAAGTGACTGATAGTGGTTCGAGCTACGGCGAACACCATTTGCTGGTGAAACTGGGGGTTGCCTTCCGACGGAGGAAGCCCGTCTTGAGCGAGCAAATGCTCATCGGTCAGGTTCACCGGTGCGTAAAAAACCTGGCTTGCCGGGTCGTAGTCGACGACTTCCAGGTAATCGTCCACCGGCCCCACCATCACGTTATTTTCCCAAGGGAGATTGATAGTGATTTGATTGATATCGTAGCTCTCGATTCGACGGCTGAGGATCGGGTCAAAAGCGAAGGCGCGCAACCGCCTATATGGGGGCTGCGTTGGTTGTTTTATACTCGAGATTGATGGCATGGTGACATCCTCCTCTGACCATGAATTTTCGACTACCAGTATATGCTCGATCCATTCGTATCCTGGTCGCTTTACGCCTGCTATGCCGGATGGTTCGCGTGGGACGGAACTCGTATGAGTCCGTCGTCATTCCAGGGGAAAGGCTGATCCTGATAAGCAAGGCAATCACGGCTTTGTCCTCTCCCCTCGTACAAGCCTCTAGAATACGGCAGTCAAATAGCGTTTATCGTATGAAACCCGGAACTAGAGTTCTTTCGAGACGAACCAGCTTGGAATTTATTATGTGGGCTGTTGAGCCCATTGCTCCCTACTTTTTCAAGAGGGTCATGCCGGTGTCATGTGAGGAATAGGTTGGTAAGCAACCTCGCTGAGTTGACGAGTAGTCCCCCTTTGTTTAGGGTAATGCAATTGCTGCCTTTCCGTCAATGATAATCATGGCTCTTGATAACCAATTTCGCAGAACCCCCACTGATCGATCCTCGAGCCGGCGGTTATACCTGTTCTCGAAAGTAATCACGAATTGGCTTGCGGATGCCTCTGCCAGCTTCAGCTTGACTCGCCCCCGTAATTTGCGGCGGCCAATAGGCCGCCGTTGACCCAGGCACCACTGTGGCTTCATTCCGCGAAAACTTTTGAGAATCACTTTAGGATTGTGTAATGGGCAAGTCCGGCGAGGCTCAGCATTGGCCAAGATTGTCCGGCAGATCCTTTTTACTCCCGCAAAGCAGAAGCAAAGCGGACCATTGTGAGACCAGTCGTTTTGGTTTCTGTTAGCCAGCGGACGTTTTTCAAGCAATTCGTCCCTTGACACGAGCGCAGAAAGCCTGTAATTTGGCGGAGTCGGGACGTGGCTCAGCCTGGTAGAGCACTGCATTCGGGATGCAGGGGTCGCTGGTTCAAATCCAGTCGTCCCGACCACTGAAAGAAAGATAACGCCGTCGATTTGCTCAAGAGGATTAGACGGTTTTTCATCTTTGCCACGCCACATTGAAACCCGTCCGGTTTTCTCCTGCACTTCCGACCGCCAAACCCGTCAGAAATAGGCGTGGTTTCCCCCGAATTGCGCCGCGCCCTAAAGTGAAGCGAATTAAGTATGGTGTCCCCAGCATCCAACGCGCTATTTCATGAGCTTGCGCTCTATGAGGTCTCTCAGGGACTTGCCGATTGATTCACCACGGTAGACTTCCTTCCGATGCCCTACTTTGAGAATCAGGACCCACAAAACCCGGTCATAGACGTCATAAAGGACGCGATATTTCCCGATGCGGAGCCTGTAGGTATCGGAGTATCCTTTCAGCTTCTTTGAGCCTGGCGGGCGGGGGTCCATTTCTAACGATTTGATAGCCATGCCGAGGCGGGCCTGCTCTTCATGGGGGAGCTTGCCGATTTGACGTTGCGCGGCCGGCGAAAGTTCAATCTGGTAGGTCTCTGAAGACATCAGAGTCGGAGCCGGGCCATGAATTCAGCCAAGGGAATCGTGCCCTTCTCTTGAGCCTCTTTGCGAGCAGCTTCAAGCTCGGGAATATCGGCCTGGTCGAGTATCTCGTCAAGTTCTTCCAGCGATTCCAGGTCATCGAGAGGGACTATTGCGGCAACTCCTTTCCCGTCTCGGACAATAATCAACCGCTCGCTTTCAGTGCTTACCCTTTCAATCGCGTCGGAGATTCGGCTTTCTTCAACCGTTGCTGGTGTCTGGGGCATGGTCTTTGCCTCCGAGGAGAAATTCACTATTAGTTTAACACAGAATCTTGCAAATGCAGCTGTCCGCTTGATGCCTCAATATGATTCCCTCCTTTGATAACCGCGCGGCGGCAAGAATGGCATATTTGTCCGGTCCAGAATCTTGTTCAGTAAAAGTTCAGGTTTTTCTGAACTGAAACGACTTCAAAGTATTGCGCACAAGTTGACGGATTGAAACGGATTGAATAGGATTGAGTTGGACTGAGGTGGCTTGAAATCGTTGATGATTTGGAGCAAACGTTTGATATAGTTAGGGTCTAGTTCGCATTCGGGATGCCGGGGTCGCTGGTTCAAATCCAGTCGTCCCGACCAGTAGAATTCAAAAAGGCCCTGTTGCAGCATGGCCTTTTTTGCCCCTCGGCCCAGGGCTTCGGCCCTGAACCGGATTCCAGCCGTAGACCTCCGAGCGCCTTCTCAAAATCGATTATTGTCGAGCGAGGCCTGTAAACAAATTACAAAGTAGCACCTCTACTTTTGACCAATATTGAGCGAACTATCGCTTCAAATCATCAAGGTCGCAAACGGGCCATGAGCAAGCGTGGCCCCTCCGATGTCCCCTTGGATTGTTCCTAAAGCCGTTTCCGTATACTCCGCAGGTTACTGAAAGACACCCGTCAGTGCGACATACCAAGTCAAAGATCTTTGTTGACCGAGAGCATGTGGAGCGGTATGCTTCAAGTATCTTAACAGTGTCTTTTTCATCCACATGACTACGGCCCAGCCTCTAACGGGCCTTATGAAGGACCACAAGGATGCCTTCTCGGCGGCCAAAGCGGCTCCCCCACCCGACGCCAGCCGTTCAGCCGAGCCGGATAGTTCTTCGTTGCAACCGATAGCCAAGATTTATCCATAACGATTGTCATAGTTTTTGTCTGATTTGCTGGGACTACGTTCCGTCATTCCTGCGATCCTCAAGTTTACCCCGGTGAAAACCGGGGCAGGAATCCGGAGGTCTTTGCCGGGCTACAATCACGGAGCCTGTTCGGGGCTCACACGTTCGGAGGCCTAGTCATTGGGGACTCGGGGGGCTTCTTGTCGCAATGAAGGGGCTTTTCCGGAGCATTTTCAAGCAGAAGGGAGGGGGCCATGGTGTATGATGGCAAATTCTGGCTGAGGTCTTATGATCCGGGGGTCCAGCCGGAGATTGAGCTTGAGGACGAGTCTCTGACTGAATGCTTCGAGAAGGTCCGGCGGGAGCATGCGGATCGGCCTGCGTTGCACTTTCTGGGGGTGACGCTGAGTTTCGAGCAGTTGATGGCCGCGTCGGACCGGTTCGCTGCTTGTCTCGCGGATCACGGTATTGGGAAGGGCGACGCGGTTGCAGTGAGCCTTCCCAACTCACCGCAGTACCTCATAACGCTGATCGGTGGTCTCAAGGCCGGCTGCGCGGTTTCAGGGATCTCGCCGCTCCTCACAGCCGGAGAAATGGCCCACCAATTGGAAGATAGCGGCGCTCGCGCTTTTGTGGTGATGGACGCGCTGTTCCAGCACCGTCTTTTGGGGGTAGCGGACCGGCTAAAAAGCTTGGAGCTGGTCTGTCCCACGGGTTTGCTGGATTTCTTGCCCGGCTACAAACAGGTCCTGGCGAAGTGGTTGAAAAAGGTCCCGACCGGTCAAATACAGCCAATTCCCGAGAAAAAGGTCATCCCGTTCAAGGAAGTGCTGTCGCGCTATTCGCCGAATCCTCCGGCGATTCCGCTTACCATAGAGGACCCCGCGTTCATCCAGTACACCGGTGGCACCACGGGTGTGCCCAAGGGAGCTGTTTGTCCGCATCGGAACATGCTGGCAAACGTGACCCAGTTCCATAAATGGCTCCAGGTGGAAGAAGGAAAAGATGTGCTGCTTTCAGCATATCCCATGTTTCATATAGCAGGTCTATTCACGGCCATTACGGGGTTGTCGTTCGGCATTACCCAGGTGCTCGTTCCAAACCCCCGTGACACCAAGCACATAGTAAAAGAAATAGCCAAATATGGCCCGCATTGGCTTGCCAATGTGCCGTCGCTCTATCTCATGCTGCTCAAGGAGCCCGGATTTCACAAGCTCGACTTTTCGGGTCTCAAACATTGCATTTCCGGAGCGGCTCCCTTTCCGGTAGAGGCCATCAAGCAATTCGAAAATGTAGTCGGTACGGGAAAAGTGATCGAGCTGTACGGCATGACCGAGACCTGCGTGCTGCTGACCTGCAATCCCAGAAAAGGACTCAAGAAAATCGGGACCGTGGGGCTTCCTATGCCGTCGACCAGGATCAGAATCATGGACCTGGAAACAGGCACCCGAGACGTTCCTGTGGGCGAGGAAGGCGAGATCGTCGGCGCAGGTCCTCAAATAATGAAATGCTACCACAACAAGGCGGAGGAGACTGCGCTGGCGCTACGGGAACACGACGGAACAATCTGGATGCACACCGGCGACATCGGGACCATGGACGAAGACGGGTACGTCACCATAGTGGACCGCAAGAAAGACATGATCAGCGTGGGCGGATTCAAGGTGTTCCCTCGAGAAGTCGAAGAGAAACTCTACGAGCACCCAGCGGTGGGTGTGTGCGCAGTCATCGGCGTGCCCAATCCGGAGCGCCCCGAAACCGAGATGGTAAAGCTGGTGGTGCAAAAAAGCCCTGCGTACGCGAACAAGCTCGACGACCAAGTCACATCGGAAGTCCTGGCCTTCGCCCGAGAACAAATGGCCCCGTACAAAGTCCCCCGCGTGGTTGAATTCAGAGAAATCCCCATTACCGCGGCGGGCAAAGTGGACAAAAAGGCGCTTCGGTAAGATCTTCTGGGGAGGCCCTTTTTGCAAAAAGGGCCTCCCCAGACCCCTCCCCAAAAACTCCCATAATTTTGGACCATTGTCACCGCAGGCGATAATGGTGTGGTGCGCGAAACTCCGGTGTCCACTCCGGCTAAGGGGTTTTGAAGCCACTTCTAACAGGGTATTCCGCGGCAGCGGAAGAAGGATCTGGGCCAAGACGCCACTCCAAGACCGGGCGCGGCCGTGAACATTTTGCGTAGGTCATGCAGAAACGCATTGGGGTTTGCTTACAAACACACGCCTCTAACTCCTCCCGTCAAGGGAAGGGGATTCTCTTCCTTGTGGGGCAGGCTTTCCAGCCTGCCGGTGGCCTTCTAGGCACGCTTCGAACCGTAATTCTCAGCGCACGTCCCCATAAAGTCGAATAAGGCTTGTCCCCTGCCATAATCCATCATAATATGAGGCTTGAAACGGCGGTGCTGCCAAGGAGGCGCGTCGGGCGCTCATGATCAACCTGGATCTCAAGACCAATACCAAAGCTGTCAAAGACTATTACGCAGGTCTCGAAGAGTTTGCCAAGCTGGGCGTCACGCACGAAACAGCGGTACGCAGTGCCTTCCAAAGATTGTTGGAGCATTGCAGCCGAAAGCGTGGGTGGACTTTCATCGGAGAGTACAAGTACACCAGAAAAGGCCAGCGTCCACTCAGCATTGACGGCGCGGCGGTGGATACTTTCAAAATCCCGCAGGCTTATTGGGAAGCCAAGGACCTAAAGGACGACCTCCCCGCAGAAGTGCAGAAGAAATTCGAGAAAGGCTACCCAAAGAGCAATATTCTCTTCCAAAGCCCGCACAGAGCCATTCTATATCAGGACAGCCGACCAATACTTGATGAAGATATTACCAAACCGAGCACGTTGGTTTATGTCGTAAAGGAGCTGTTTGCGTACCGGTCCGAGAGCCAACGGGATTGGGAAGTCGCGGTTGAAGAGTTCAAGTCTGACATCCCGGCTATTGCGTCCACGGTCGTCGAACTCATCGAGGTCGAACGTAAGGAAAACAAGGGTTTTGTCCAGGCATTCAACGCCTTTGCCGACGTATGCCGCACATCTATCAACCCCAATCTGTCAGATGCCGCGGTTGAAGAAATGCTTGTGCAACATTTGTTGACTGAGCGGATCTTTCGAAAGGTGTTTCACAATCCTGATTTCACGGATCGGAACATAATTGCCCGTGAGATCGAACGGGTCATTCACGCGCTTACATCAAGAAAATTCAGTAGGGAAGAATTTCTGAAACGGTTGGACCGCTTTTACGGCGCACTTGAAAAAAGGGCCGATACGCTCGACGACTATAGCCAGCAGCAGACCTTTCTTAATACGGTTTACGAGAAATTCTTTCAAGGGTTCGCGGTCAAACAGGCGGACACACATGGAATCGTGTATACCCCGCAGCCTATAGTGGAATTCATGGTGCGGTCGGTTGAAGAAATCCTGAAAAAGGAATTCGGTAAAAGCCTTAGCGATGAAGGGGTGCACATAATTGATCCGTTTGTGGGCACGGGAAACTTCATCACACGAGTTATGCGGGAGATCAAGAAAACCGCGCTGCCTCAAAAGTATGCCAATGAATTGCACTGCAATGAGGTCATGCTGCTTCCGTACTATATCTCCTCCATGAACATTGAACATGAGTATTACGAGCGAACCGGAGAGTACAAGCCTTTTGAGGGCATCTGTCTGGTGGATACCTTTGAGCTAGCTGAGGATAAGCAATTGTCCTTTATGTTCACGGAAGAAAATACAGAGCGAGTGGAGAGACTTAGGAAAACGAAATTGTTCGTTATCATAGGTAATCCGCCTTACAATGCTTGGCAGGTAAACGAGAACGACAACAACAAGAATCGAAAATACAAGACTATGGACAAGCGGGTAGGGCTTACTTACTCCAGAGATGGCGCTGCAACAAACAAGAATGCGCTTTCTGATCCCTACGTAAAGGCTATGCGATGGGCCTCTGACAAGATTCTGGACAATGGCGAGGGCATAGTGGCATTTGTCTCAAACAATAGTTTTATTGGAGATTTTGCCTTTGATGGAATGCGCAAACATTTGACATCTGATTTCGATCTCATTTACATCATTGATCTCGGAGGAAACGTCAGGAAGAATCCTAAAATCTCGGGCACAACCCATAATGTATTCGGAATACAGGTAGGTGTGAGTATTAATCTCTTTGTTAAGACGAAGGCTTATTGTGGTCACGGAAGGATTTTCTATTTCCGGGTGGACGATTTTTGGCGAAAAGAGGAAAGATTTTCGTTCTTGGAATCCTCTGACTCCTGTTCTTACATCAATTGGACGGAATTATTTCCTGATGGCAAACACACTTGGCTGACAAAAGGACTGAAGAGTGATTTCGATGAGTTTCTACCTATCGGAACGCGAGAGACCAAGACAGGAATAGGCACTGCTATTTTTCGTGACTACACTCGTGGCCTAACCACGTGTCGGGACGCCTGGGTGTACAATTTCAACTCGACGCAACTGTGTCGCAATGTTCAAACTACGATTAACACCTACAATGCCGAGGTAATTAAGTGGCAATCGCGAGCAGACAAGCCCAAGAATAGGGATGACTTGAGGGACTTCTTAGATTCTTTCGTTTTAGATGATGAGAGTAGAATTAGTTGGAGCAGAGACCTCAAGATTGATGTCACTCGGGGCCGCAGCGCGGAGTATGCGGATTCAAAGATAAGAAAGGCGATTTATAGGCCATTCACCAAAACTCTTCTCTATTTTGACCGAGTGATGAATGAAGAAGTCTATCGGTTCCCGCTAATTCTTCCTTTAGGCGAGTGTGAAACGGAGAACCGTATAATTTGCCTAAAGGGTCCTGGAGGAGACAAGCCGTTTTTCGCATTAATGACTAATTCCTTGACCGATGTTTCCTTACTGGGTTTTGGGACAAACACCCAATGTTTTCCTTTTTATGCATACGATGAAGATGGCAGTAACCGCCGCGAAAACATCACAGATTGGACTATTGAGCAATTTTTCTCCCCGATAAGTGTTAAGGTAGGCAAGTGGCAAATCTTTCATTACGTCTACGGCCTCCTCCATTCGCCAGAATACCGCGAGAAGTACAAAGCCAACCTTAAAAGGGAGCTTCCACGAATACCATTGCCCAAGAGCGTGGAACAGTTTCGTGCGTTTGTGTCAGCAGGCGAGAGACTCGCGGATTTGCACGTCAATTATGAATCCCAACCGGAGTACCGTCTTGAGGAAGTACTGAATCCTGACAGACAACTCAACTGGCGCGTCCAGAAAATGAAGCTTACAAAGGACAAAACCACAATTATCTACAATGACTTTCTGACGCTTTCCGGCATCCCGTCCGAGGTCTTCGAGTACAAATTAGGCAATCGTTCGGCATTGGAATGGATAATTGACAAATATCAGGTTCACACGGACAAGAGGAGCGGTATTGTTAACGACCCGAACCGGCCGGATGACAAGGAATACATTGTGAGGCTGATCGGGCAGGTTATCACGGTAAGCTTAGAGACGGTGAAGATCGTCAACGAACTTCCGAGCCTGTAAAGCCCCGGCGGTCGGCTATTTCCCGTTCCAACTCCTCTGGCGTCAACAGTTTGCCGCCCTCGGCAATGAATTTCTTGCGTATTTCCATTAATCGGTTACCGAGAGGGGACATTTCCAAATTATCGGGTCGATCCGTCTCTGCAAACTCAGGGGAACCGGTTTCTTCGTGTTCGCGAATCATGGAACTATTCTCCGTGTGTAAACACAACATGTTGAGTTTGGGCATCATCCCCGCTGTAGGTATTATAGCAAAGAACGGCTCGAAATTGGCAAGTTGTGTAATCCGAAGAGGGGAATCAACAGTTGTTTTGGAAAATCCCGCACCTGCAACCATGAGGAGAGAAAGCCCAAGAAAGCCAGCGGCATCTTGGCCGAGATCAGTCTGTCCTGATTCTTTCGTTCCGGATGAAAATGGTCACAAAACGGTCTTTTTTTTGTGGCCGGTAGAGATCGAAAATTCTTGAAATCATTAGCACCGAGGTGTAAATTCTTTATATTAGTTTACCAGTCCCAAGGAATTAGGGATGCAGGGGGACGATGGTGCGGATCCGGTCGTCCTTAGAGATAATTGTTAAACAAAATCATGGTGCTAGCTTGCACAGCAGCATCCTAATGTTCCTGTTCCAGGCCCTGAATATCCAAATAGTGATTCTTAACAGCATTTGTCGGACCTGATACCGGCCGCAATTTGATTGGATCGCACTGGTGGACAAGCCAGTCCCGCGTTGGCGGGACACCCGCAAGTCAAACCGTGATTAGTTTCGAAAACTGCTGTAAAGGCCTCCACAGGCTGGTGTCGGATCAATTACCCACCGGGGGAACGTAACGGTCTTCTTCTTTTAAGGGGGATTCCGTGAGCGAGAAACCAACAGTTGTCATTGTCGGATCGGGGTTCGGCGCTTCCGTTCTGGCCTGCCGTTTGGCGGAGCAAGGCTGCCACACCGTTTACGTCCTTGAACGTGGCCGCCGTTACGGGCGGAACGAGTTTCCTCGTCGGCCGGACCAATTGCGGGATGCATTCTGGGACCCTTCGGACGGAATGTTTGGGCTCTATGAGTATCAATCCTTCGGGAGGACCGATATCGACGTCTGGACCGCGAGCGGACTTGGAGGCGGTTCGTTAATTTATGCCAACGTCTTGTATGAAATGCCGCCTGAATTCTTTGCGGGTTGGCCGGGTGGGATAACCCGGCAGGTCCTCCAACCTTATTACGACAAGGTTATGGATATGTTGGAGGCGCGGTCCTATCCCATGGATGAACCGTCCTGGCCCTACGCTCAAACGCCTAAGTCCAGGGCATTGCAGCGGGCCTATGAAAGGCTCTCCACGCATCCACTGTGGCAGCCGGCCGCGAGGCTTGAATGGCCCAAACTGGCCATCCAATTTGGCCCCAGGCCTGGGGAGCAGAAGCTAAACAAGCAGGGGGTGATACAGACAACTTGTCGAATGTGCGGGGAATGCTTCATAGGCTGCAATTTTCATTCGAAGAATACTCTCGATCTGAACTATCTAGCCAGGGCAGCGTCCCACGGGGCGAACATCCGCACCGACGCCGAGGTCCATGCCATTCAGTATGAACCGGACCGGTCAGCATACAAAGTGGTTTACGGTGACTCCCGAAATAAAGCGCAGTATGAAGAAATCCAGGCAAAATACGTGATTGTGTCTGCCGGCTCCTTGGGATCGACCAGGCTTCTCCTGCGCATGAAGCATAGCGGTCAGTTGCCCCATCTCAGTAGCACATTAGGAAGTCGATGGGCCGGCAACGGTGACCTCCTCGGACTTTCTCTGAATTGCTCGGAGCGCGTTTACCCGAGCACGGGCCCTGTGATCACCGGCGCGGTTCGGTTTTTCCACTCGGGCTATCCGGACGGCTTTCCACACGGACTTTACGTGGAAGATGCGGGCATTCCCAACATGCTGGCCTGGTATCTGACCGCGATGACTCCAACCCCGCGATCCCTGATCGACGGCGCTCGAGCACTGCTGCTCTACGCGAAAGGGTTCTTCTCCAGGCGAAGAGAGGTCAATATCGGAGATGAATTGGGCCGGTTGTTGTTTCATGAAAGCAAGATTGTCAGCCGCACCATGATTTTCCTAGGAATGGGGCGAGACCGGTCCAATGGCGTCATACGACTGCAAGCGCCCACTGCCTCGACCAACAGTACTGAGGACTGCAATATTCGCCTCACGTGGGATAGCCGTCCGAGCCGGCTGCATTTTGATCGCCTTCGGGAAGCCATGCGGCGCCTGACCACTGAACTGGGAGGAGACTTTTTCGAGAACCCTCTCAGCTTTGTAACAAAGTACATTGCCGTGCATCCCGTGGGCGGTTGCCCGATGGGGGACTCGGAAAAGGATGGGGTTGTGGACGCCCGAACGGGAGAGGCATTTGGGCACAAGGGGCTGTACGTCATAGATGGGAGCATCGTGCCTACCTCGATTGGCCCGAATCCCTCATTGACCATTGCTGCGCTGGCCGAAAGATTTGCCGAGAGATTTCCTGTAGAGGATCAGGAGTCTTCGTGAAAAATGCGTTTAACTGACAAGGCCTAAAATACCGAAGTCCTTACCCGGCTATGATCCGGACCACTGCCACCGGTCGGGTGAAACCCAAAGTTGCCCAGTGGCACCAAAGCAACGGAGGTTCGCTCCATGACGACTCCAGCAGGATTTCTTCCACTCCCTCGCAGCGTTTTTCGGTACTTGTGTCTCTTAACCGCGTTGGCCAACGGCCTCGGAAATGTTTTCCTGATCCTGTTTTACCGGCCTGTCTTCAAATGGTTGAGTGTTCCTCTTCCGCAGGATGTTTACAGTTTCCTCTTCGTTGCAGGATTCTCCTTCACGATGGGTTTACTGGCGTTTCTGGTGTTTCTCAATCCGGAAGAAAGTGTGGACCTTCTGATAGTTGGAGCTGTCGGGAAAGGGATTTACGCTTTCTTCACTTTTTATTGCTATGTGTTTCAAGGTCTTCATTGGTTTTATCTGATTTTTGGCGTTTGGGATGCTGTTTACACCGTGATTTTTCTGCTCTTTTTAATTTCATTGGTGACCCCCGATTTGGCACGCATCAACGAGGGCGACATTTTTGTGGGGGTAGATCGCCCGCGCACAAACAAGGCTATTATTCTGGTTTTTTCACTTACCGGGACAGGTCGGTCCGGTGCGGAAAGGATCAAGGCAGGTCTGGAGCGGCAGGGCTACACGGTAGACATGAAATTCATCGAGGCGGAGGAAGAGATTTTCCGGTTCCCGATGTCGTTTCGGGATTTCGCTCGCATAGTCGTACGGGCCATATTCAGGCGACCGACGCGAATCAAGCCGCTGGGTATTTCTGCCGATCACCCTTACGACCTGATCATAGTGGAATCACAGACCTGGCTGGTGGGCATCTCTGCTCCTGTCGAAGCAATGTTCACTGATCCCGCGAACCAGGGGATTTTTGAATCCAGAGATGTTGCCATACTCAACGTATGCCGAGGGGCGTGGCGGCGCAGTCAGGCTATGCTGGTGCGATGGGCACAAAGTTGCGGCGGAAATGTTGTAGGGGCCAGGGCTTTCGCCCATATTGGTTGGGAACCCTCCCGGCTGTTCTCATTGTGGTTTTACCTAATTTATAAAAAGGCCGGTGAGCCCAAGTTCCTAAACGGTTTTGTGCAGCCGCGCTATGGAATATCCGACGAAGCTCTCGATCAGTTGGAGCGTTTCGGGGAAGATCTGGCGGGACGTAAGAGAGTCCTCTGGCAAAAATCCACAGTGATGTGACCTCATAAAAGGAAGTGCCAATATGGACCTTATACGAGAGTTGTTGGCGGGCATCACACTCGGACCGTTAAAGAACATCCTGAATTTGATGAGTCTGCCTCCGGAACGGTTATGGGCCTCTTTGATTCTTCTCTCCTCAATTTTCGTGCTGAACGATTTGGTTCGGACGGCCCTTATGACCAAATACACCAAATCCGTGGTAAACCACGTCATAATTAATGTTCTCACGCTCTTGCCCGCGATCGTTTTAGGGTTGGTCTTGCTTTACGCGGGATATCGTTATCCGGAAAGGGCCTGGCTTAACTTCGCAATTGCCCTGGCGTTGTACTTCCCGTGGTACGTCGGCGGCACACTCACTCGGCTTGCCAGGCGGGACACCGAGGGCGCGGACGTAGGCTGGATGGCCATGGGATTGTTTATTACAGTTCCCTGCGGGGTTTTGGCAGTTGTGTTGTTCCGGTTGATTCTTTAGCCGCGCGTTGTCCGGCACGGCCAATACCATCGCCCGATTGCTTTTGAAGAGGCCTGCCTCATCTCACCGCATTGGACGATTACGGAGAGGTCGCTTTACAAGGGGTGCCACTGCTGGCTTGTCCAGCAGTGGTCCCTGAGAATGCACTGCTGGACAAGCCAGCAGTGGCACCCAAGCCACAGTCGTCGACTGCCGGTTGCCGAACAGAACGCGAAAGAATTTTCGGCAAGGGCCATGTGCCGGGCATTGAATTGGGTTGTCGACTCGGAGGACCAAAACCAAAATACATGTGCCATTCGACAGAAATTTAACCAACTGCTATATTCCCTCGAACACACTTCCACAAATCAAACAAATTGAGAGGAATACATGTCGGATAAGTTCGTTAGCCTTCGCAACTTGAGGTTCTTGCTGTACGAGGTGCATGACGTTGTGTCACTCACCCGGTACCATTACTTTGAGAACCATGATCGCGAGATGTTTGATCTGGTCCTCGAAACAGCCGTTCGCATAGGCAGAGACATGCTGCGCCCGGCACTCCGCGAGATGGACCAGCGACCGCCCGAGTACGTCGGAGGTCGAGTCAAGGTCCATCCAATTGTAAGGACCTTCATGACCGAATGCGGTGACGGTGGATGGATAGCCGCGGATGCGCCTTTCGACCTGGGAGGACAGCAACTCCCGCGTACAATAACCGCTACGTGTCTCTATACTTGGGCGGCTGCAAATTATTCCGCGAGCGTTTATCCCATGCTCACCGCGGGCGCAGCGCACCTGATCGAAACTTTCGGCTCCAAGGAACTCCGGGAGCGCTTCATGTCCCAAATGCACGCGGGAAAGTGGCAGGGGACTATGGCCTTGACCGAGCCCCAGGCAGGCAGCTCGCTCTCCGACATAACCACATCCGCGGAGCCGACTGACGGTGGGTACTACAAGATTCGGGGTCAGAAGATTTTCATTTCCGGTGGAGACCACGACGGTGTGGACAACGTGGTACACTTGATGCTGGCCAAGATCAAAGGGGCGCCGCCGGGAGTGAAAGGAATCAGCCTCTTCGTGGTCCCTCGCTTGCGACCGGAAGGCAGTGATCTTGTCCCCAACGATGTCAATACCGCTGGTGTTTTCCACAAGCTCGGCTATCGAGGGTGTCCTATCACCCATCTTTCCTTGGGAGAAAACGACGAATGCCGCGGGTGGTTGGTCGGCGAGCCCCATAAGGGGCTCAGCTATATGTTTCAAATGATGAATAACGCCCGAATCGAAGTTGGCCTCGGCGCAGCGGCCATTGCATCGGCCGCTTATTATGCGTCACTGGACTATGCCCAGGAACGGGCACAGGGACGCAGACCCATTGATAAGGACCCCACCAGGCCTCAGATTCCCATCATCGAACATTCAGACATTAAACGCATGTTGCTCCTCCAGAGAGCCATTGTCGATGGCGCGGTTTCTTTGCTCATTCAATGCGGCCTTTATTCGGATTTGGTAAAAGTGGCCGAAGGTGACGACAAAACGCGTTACTCGCTGCTGTTGGACCTGCTTACGCCAGTGGCCAAGTCGTATCCGTCCGAGATGGGCATAATGAGCGTTAGCCAAGGGTTGCAGATCCTTGGAGGCTACGGATACTGCGACGAGTTTCCATTGGAACAGTTTTACCGCGACATGCGCATCCATCCGATTCACGAAGGGACTACCGGCATTCAGGCCATTGACCTCCTGGGGCGTAAAGTGACCATGAAAGGAGGCGCAGCGTTCAACCTGTATACAGAGCAAGTTGGTAAGTCGGTACGAGAAGCCCTGGAATTCGAGGCATTGAAGCCTTATGCCACGCGTCTGGATCAGGCGATTGGCATTTTGAGACAAGTCACGGAACACATTGTTGGAGCCGGTACACTTGAAAATCGCGAGTTGGTATTGGCCGACGCCACGCTGTACCTCGAGATGTTCGGGATCGTTGCGGTGGCGTGGCAATGGCTCTTGCAGGGGGTCGCGGCTGAGAAGGCTCTCACAGGCAGCCCTTCCGATCAAGAGACCGCGTTTTATCAGGGTAAGCTTCAGACTATGCAGTTCTTCCACCATTACGAACTGCCGAAAATCGAAGGACTATCAAGGCGCTTGTTGGAAACGGATGGATTGACTGCCAAGGTAACGCTCGAGACGTTCGCAGATTGATCCCGAGGGCCGGCGAACCCTGTCAACGCATGCTCTGCCGGAGCAGTAACAAGATTGTTTTGTGTTGACAAAAAAAGTCGCGCCGGCACATAACATCAAACGTCTTGCTTGAGCCATTTTTTGCGGGAGGGCATGGAATGAAGAGGGTATTGCTTGTGGTCTCTATTGTCTGTGTGCTGTTTTTACATGCGATGGCATCAGATGTGGTCTTTGGAATGGAATGCCTGGACCTCAGGAAACTCGTTGAACAGGAGATAAAGTCTGCTGATAAATTCTCTTTGACTTTTCAGACGTACGGAGTTGCCGAATGCAAGAACGTTCAAGGCCGTTGGTTCTGTTTGGAGTGCGAAGAGTCTGGCGGCTCAAAGCTGTTGTCTGTGCAAGAAGATCTCAAAGGTAAACTTCAGTTCAAGGGTTATGGCTGCCAATGCAGAGAAAAGGCCAAGAGCAAGGGCAAGAAATAGCAAATTATGTGTGATTGTTGGGTCCTCGTGCCCTGAGAATGCTGAGTGATATTCCGATTACCAAAATAAATGTCCGAAAACGCGGCACGGTGAAGGGCATCATCAACCATCACAGTCGGCGGGCACGGCCCGCCCTACAATCGGGCGACACGCCTCCTGTAGGGCGGGCCGTGCCCGCCGAATCATGGCTGTAGACGAACCGTAACGAGGCATTCCCCCCAATGCATCTCCCCGGACTCCTGCCTCAAAAACTCACATGATATGGCGTCCTTACCGGAGACTCGCTTCAGGTCACCCATATGTCACTTCAAAGGTCGTCAAGAAGGACCTGTCAGTCTCCGGAATCGGGAACTCCTCCAGATATAGCTCGGTAGCCTCCCGCAGATTGGCAAGGGCCTCTTCCAAGGTATATCCCTGGCTTACGGTGCCTATTTCGGGACACTCAGCGACGAACAAGTCTTCTTCTCTGTGGAGAACGGCAGTGAAAGTTCGTACAGCCATAGCGATTACTCCCGATGTTACCATACTCTCTGTGGGCCGTGGTTGCAACCTTGACTCTGTGAATTCGTATTGGATTGTTTCCGTAGCTCCGCACTTTTGCCAATGCCGTAGACACATGACTGCCGGCTTTTGTCTGAGGAGGCCGCGCGGAATTGTCATTGCGAGGAGTTATAGCGATTCTCAAAAGTTCCTTCCGAATAGAGTCGCACCGCTGGACAAGCCAGCAGTGGCACCCACGATTCAATCCGTGATTACTTTCGAGAACTGCTATAAACGACGACGCAATCTCGTTTTCGGTGGGATGGGCATCTTGCCCGTCATTCCAAGAGACAGGCGAGACGCCCGTCCCACCAAGGGTACCCCCCCCTCAGGGGGAAGATGTGAGCGATAACTATTTTCGCGATTAGTTTTGAGAACTGGTGTAAATGAATTTGGGCTCGTCAATCATCACTTTCTTCGAGAGCCTCAGGTCTCCCGTACTTTATTTGAACCCAGAAGCCTCTGATGATGCTCAGAAATGCCAATCCCATAAATGCTGCGGCAATAGGCCTTGTGAAAAATATGAGAGGCGAGCCTCGGGAAATCACGAGTGACTGAGAAAGCGACGTTTCGAGCATCTGAGCCAAAACCGAGGCAAGGACCATTGGGGCCATGGGAAACCTGAATTTTCGCATCAAATAACCCACAACGCCGAATACAAGGGCCGTCCAAACGTCGAACATCAGAAATCGAATGGAATAGGCTCCAATTACAGAGAAAATGATGATCAACGGCCCCAGAATGGGGAATGGAATCACGGCGATACGAGCCCACATTCCCACAAGGGGCAGATTGAGGACGAGACACATCATGTTTCCAATGTACATGCTGGCAATGACGGCCCAGACAAATTCCGGCTGCTGTTTGAAGAGCAGAGGACCGGGCTGAAGGCCGTACATCATGAAGCCACCGAGGAGCACCGCGAGAGCCGGTCCAGTGGGCAAACCGAAGGCAAACAACGGCACAAAACCGCCGCTGCATGTCGCATTATTGGCTCCTTCCGGAGCTGCCACTCCTTCGAGGGCCCCTTTACCGAACTGCTCCGGATGCTTTGAAACTCGCTTTTCAAGATCATAGGCCACAAAGGTGGTAACCGCGGGCGCGCATCCCGGCAACAACCCCATGAAAAAACCTACCGCGGTAGATCGAAGCATCGCTCCCCAGCAGCGATTAACGTCGGCCATGGTTGGCATCCAATCGATCTTTTTTGCCTCGAAAATCATGGTTATCTTTTTTTCTACATTGAAGAAAACCTCACCCAATGCAAATAGACCGATGATGATGCTGATAAAATTGATTCCCGCCATGAGGTCCGGGATTCCGAAGGTTAATCGAGCCGCGCCTGTCACTGGATTCTGCCCGATCAGCGATATCAGGAGCCCGAGTGAGGCACCGATCATTCCTTTGACGAGCGCCTGTCCGGAAAGGCTGATTACCAGACTTAGTCCCATAAACATAAGCGCGAAATATTCAGGTGGACCGAAAAGAAGTGCAAACTCCGAGAGCGCTGGAGCAAAAAAAGTCAGCCCTACCAAGCTCAAAGTACCGGCCACAAAAGAAGAAATGGCGGAAATGGCCAATGCCGGGCCGGCTCTCCCTTGTTTGGCAAGCTCATATCCATCCAGCGCTGTAGGAACCGAAGAAGCCTCTCCCGGTATATTCACCACGATGGCTGTTGTGGAGCCGCCGTACATCGCTCCATAGTAAATCGCGGCCATCATGATAATCGCCGACGTTGGCGATAAGATGGTGGTAAGCGGGATAAGTATTGCTATGGCCGATGAAGGTCCTATACCCGGCAAAACGCCCACTAAGGTCCCGATGGTGCAGCCCACAAGAGCCCAGAACAAATTTATCGGAGCCAGAGCCGACCAGAACCCCTGGATTAAAAGATCCCAGGAAAACAGCATGCAGCCTCCACCACACCGAGGGATGCAGTAACGTTAATGGGCCCAAAATCCGGGAGGGAAAGAGAGCTGAAGTATCCTTACGAACACGACCTGGATAACGATTGCGATGGCGATACTCACGCACAAATCCCTAATCCACCGGCGGTCCAGGTAAAATGTGAGGGCAAACGAGAAAATCAGGCTTGCAACCGTAATCCCAAGGACCTCGATAAGAACGAGATACCCTGATAGGCATATGAAGGTCACAATGTTCCGAACCCATCCCTCACGGTCAGGCCATTCCACGAATAGCAATTCACCTTTGTAAAAGTAGGCTCGCAGGCTCAGCAAGATTCCGCTGAAAAAAGTGATGGCGCCGAGGGTCAGCGGTAGTGTACGGGGAGGTAAGCGTTCGCCGAATACGGATTTGATGTCGAAAGCGGCTACCATGACAACCGCACCGATTGCAGCCAAAAAAATCCCACTAATAATGTCCGCGGATCGTTGAGTGGTCATTGTGCGTGCTTAATCCAGGCTTTTGAGAGAAAAAAGTTCGGAACAAACTATTTTTGAGTTGCTTCAACCTCTTTGAACAAAGACTTGTAATGAGCAGTGAGTTTGTCCAGATAAGCCTTTGATTCGGCAGCCCCCATTGAAACAGGGACAAAGCCTTGCTTTATCATTTCCGCCTGGATTTCAGGATTGGCGGATATTTCGAGAAATGCCTTTTCCAGCTTCTTGATCACATCTTCAGGTGTCTTGGGCGGGACAACGACTCCTCTGTCCACAGCTTCGACCAGATTGAAGCCTTGTTCCTTAAACGTGGGTACGTCCGGCAGTTCTTTCATGCGCTCATCGGTGGCTAGCGCCAATATCCGCAGCTTGTCCTTGAAACGTACAAGGTCATTGGAGAAAGTCATTCCGGCATCTGTATGGCCGCCTAACAATGCCGTGATCTGAGGCGCCGCCCCGGTGAAGGGAACATAACCGAGTTTTGTGCCGGCCAATTTGTCAAACCACATTGTGGCAAAATGCGGTCCTGAAAAAAAGGACGAACCACCCACGGTGAGCTTACCGGGCTCTTTTTTAGCAGCCTCGATGAAATCCTTTAGCGTCTTGTACGGGCTGTTCGCAGGCACCGCCAAACCGACGGGTGTTTTCTGGAATATGGCCACAGGAACCAACTGCTCGGTTTTGTACCCAACCTCTTGTTGAAGCGGCTGCAAAATCGTGTGAGGAATGTTAAACCCTGCGAAGAGGTAACCGTCCGGTTTTGATTTGACCAGTTCCCGCCAGCCGAGCGCGCCGCCGCCGCCGACTTTGTAGTCTATAATTACCTGCTGGCCGAGAATTCGCGACAGGTGGGGCTGCTGCCTGCGAGCTTCCACATCGGATTGACCACCCGGATCAAAAGGAATGAGATACGTTAACTGGCGGGTAGGAAACGACTGAGATTGGCTCCATCCGGGCTCGTTCCAAGCTAGGAAGGCTAGAGCCACAAGAAGCAGAACGACGGCAAAATGTTTTCTCCGCATGATTTAATACCCCCTCTAATAATGGCCCATCAACCTTATTCTTGGAAATAGGCCCTGTCAAGCGACATTTGAAGTAGAGAATGTCCATTCGGTTGCGCGGGGGATAGGAGCACAATGCTGTTGACTTAAGGGGATTTCCGCCAGTCACGCCACACGCGTGACCGGCCCCCACGCCCTTCTACATGAAAAGCAAGAAGCCATTCGCGAAGTAGACAACGCCCACAGCACCGGTCATTCCACCCGCGAGCCACAACAATCGCCTTTTCATTAACGCGGAAATCGAACATAACAGGATTCCCATTTGCAGGAAAATGACCGCTATCCCGTATGTGTCCTGGCGCCGCTGGGCATCATCCCGGAGCTTCTCGAAGTTTTTGGCCTCCTTCATGACCTCTGCTTTTTCCTGGTCATATTTTTTCATTTTCTTATCGTAACTCTCGACTGTGGTCCTGAGTTTGCCGGAGGCGTCATCCGAAAAGGTCCGCCCGAATACCGTCAGATCCAATTCCACCTTTTCCTTCTGCATTTCATAGAGATAACCCTTTATGCTCTTGGCCTGGTAGAACGCCCATTGGTCCGAGGCTTGAGTCTGGTTGAGCACGGTGTCCACAGAGTTGTTGTTCTCCTTGAAACTGGACAAACTTGCGCATACGGCCAGTATCACCGTTGTTAGAGCCAAATAGCTGAGCCACTTCTCTCTGGTCTCGCCCTTCTCGAAGGTTTCGCCCACTTCTTCCCGCATTTCTTCTAGTTCCATCTTTTCATCCCTCCACTACAACTGTCCAACAGTACGCTTGGCGTTGCACTAATTGTAGTCTGAAATCAGACTTTTTACTATTCCATGGCTCGGCAGGATCATAGCCCCGAGAACCTCGTTGTCGGAGCAATTGTCCGTCTGCATTTTGCAGACGAAGAGTGGGCGATTTATATTACGCAACAGAAGATTATCGGTTTTTTGGGGGCGACTGCAAAATCAAGCTATGGAACCAGAATGGAGACTAATCGGATGGCTCTCAAGTACATAATATGTTTTGTTTTACTCCTGGCGGGAACGTCTGCCTTTGCCGGGAATCCTGCTTCCGTAATTCGCGAGGAACGCAAAGTTACCATAGATGGTGTTGAGGAACTCTGGCGTCTCGAGTGGCTGAGCACTCCGAGCCCTGCGTGTTCCCCTGATCAGCCGGAATGGATGACTTGTCCCTGCAACGGTTTTGCGTTTGGAGAGCGAGGCAATTTGGTGCTCGTCAGGAACAGGCCGGGATATGAAGAAGAGCGTTTGGCACTCACCCGGCTCTTTGATGGAGATTTTGATCTTCCCGGAAAGGCGGGGGAAGCTTTCCTGCGCCGTTGGGACGTTGACGCCAAAGATGTTGACGAGAACGATGCCGGTGCCTTGGCTTCACGCGTGCGTGCTCGTCCGTTTGCTACAGTAATGCGTTTCGGAGACTACAACCACGACGGCCGGCCCACCGAGTTCTTATTGCAGGTGGGAACATTGCCCTGCGGAAAGATCATGAGTGTGGCCGTCGGGGTTTCTCGCGGAAAAGATCGCTTGCACGTGTTTGGTTCAGTCGAAAACCCTGAGAAACCTTTGGTCTTGCAAGCCTCGCACTGGGAAGCTCTGCTTAAAGCAAGAGGCCCCATCAAGGTCGTTGACTGGGTCTGCGGAGATCATGGGAGCGAAACGGAGACCGAGCTGGAACTGAGCGCCCAGGCAGAAGGGATCCGTGCGACAAGAATAGAATACAGGTGCAAAGAGGATGGCAGCCGCGGAGATTTAGTTGCCAAAGAGGCGTTTTGAGGTGTCGGACCGCGAAGGATCGGAATTCCGGTGCCGCAACCACATTTCTGTAGTAGGATAGGCTAAAGGAGGTGCAAATGAATGCAACGATGAAGACCAACAAGGGAAACATATCTTTGAGGCTTTTTGCCGACCTAACCCCCATTACGGTGGCCAACTTCGTGAATCTGGCTCAGAGGGGCTTCTACAACGGTCTGAAATTCCATCGAGTGATCGAGAATTTCATGATTCAAGGGGGCTGTCCATTCGGAACAGGAACCGGCGGACCGGGTTACAAGTTTGAGGATGAGTTTGTTCCGGAATTGAAACACGACAAACCCGGAATTCTGTCCATGGCGAATGCCGGCCCCGGCACCAATGGCAGCCAGTTCTTTATTACTCACGTTCCAACGCCCTGGCTCGACAGAAAACACTCCATCTTCGGGGAAGTGCTGGGGTCTCAGGATCAGGATGTGGTCAACAGCATCGAACAAAATGACGTGATCCAAGAGATAGTCATCGAGGGCGATACCACGGAATTGTTCAAGAAAGCGGAAAAATATCTGGAGAAGTGGAACAAAGTATTAGACGCCAAATGACTTTATTCGCCTGCCGACCATAGCACAATCAAGAAGTTAGGTCAGGGTACAACCTGGCCTTTCCTTTTTTCGGCCGAATTTGGTGGTAACCGGTCAGGTACGAGTAGGACCGGCAAGATGAGATTGTCTCAGAATTCATCGGCGCGGAGAAATGGTGCTACGCCGGGTGGCCCGGAGGCTACTGCCTCCGGGTGCCGTAGGCACAAGAGGGGCTGTTGCGAGGACACTACCCTGTCCAAAGACTGCCGGGGCTACTCGCAGGCTGGAAATCACCTCCTGTCGCTTCGCGACCCGCTGGTGGGACCGGCATCTTGCCGGTCATCCAAATAGACAGGCTGGAAGCCTGTCCCACCGAACGTCCGGGCCCATCCGGCTGCCTAGTTCCATCTCGTCAGCCTATGCCTCCGTCTGGCCTAATTCTCCCTTTGCTGTCTCTCTCCGCTCCTAAACAGCGCGAAAGAGTTCCGCGATTCGCATGCCCGCTCTCTTTTCTTCTGCCGGAGCTGCCCACGGGTACGAGGCTTGAAAAAAACCGCCCGACATGGCAAACTATGTGCAAGAATTTGCAAGGAGTTTCTGCCAAAAGGAGGCTGGCTCTGTGGGTTGACTACAACTGGCTTTGTCCATGGTTTTCTCTCATCTTTCACAGCCACGTCAGTCTTCTAACCCCATCCCCGTATGGCATTGTCCCGTTCTAGGGAACCCCGGCCAATCATCTAAGCGTCCTGCAATCGAGGCCTATTCATGAGAAACGACGATCAAACACCCAAAGACAACTTAAGCGAACCGGCCGGCTCCAACCCGCCGAACCACGAGCTGGAGGTGCTGAAAAGGAACCTCCGATGGGCCCAGGAAAGCCAAATATTGGCCGTTCGCATCTTGGAGCTTCTAAACCGGCAAACTGAGGCTTCGGACGCGATGCGGGAAATCCTGGGCATGGTCAAGGAGTTCACCGGATTTGAAGCCGTCGGGATTCGCCTGCGCGACGGTGAGGATTTCCCATATTTCGAAACCATTGGGTTCCCCGGCTACTTTGTTGAAGCAGAAAGCTCTCTGTGCAGTCGAAACGAGGCAGGTGAGATTATCCGAGATTCCACCGGGAATCCTCTGCTGGAATGCATGTGCGGGAACATATTACGCGGGCGGACCGACCCTTCTCTGCCCTTTTTCACGCAGGGAGGCAGTTTCTGGTCCAACTGCACGACGGAACTTCTCGCCACCACCACGGAAAAAGAACGTCAGACCCGAACGAGAAACCAATGTAACGGAGAAGGCTACGAATCGGTCGCGCTCATACCGTTGCGATCGGGTCCTGAAATCATCGGCCTGCTGCAACTCAACGATTCCCGCAAGAACTGCTTTACTCCGGAAATGATCAGTTTCTTCGAAGGGGTCGGTGTGAGCATCGGTATTGTGCTTGATCGCACAAAGGTGGAACGGGAACGGGATCGCCTGTTCAACCTATCGATAGATATGTTGTGCATTGCCGGATTCGACGGGTTCTTCAAACAAGTCAACCCCGCGTTCACCAAGACGTTGGGGTGGACGAAAGAAGAACTCCTTACCATGCCGGGGATCGAACTGGTCCAGCCCGAAGACCGCGAGGCGACCGTGGCAACGGGAGGGCAACTGGAGTCCGGCCAACCTTTATATGAGTTCCGAAATCGTTGTCGGCACAAGGATGGTTCGTATCGCTGGGTTTCTTGGAATATGTTCCCAATTCCTCAAGAAGGCTTGATCTATGCCGTGGGCCGCGACGTCACAAAACGGAAAGAGTATGAACTGGCCCTGAGTAATGCCAGAGACGAACTTGAGAAGCGTGTTGAAGAGCGCACGGCAGATCTGAAAGAGGCCAACGAGAAGCTTCTCCTCGAGTTTTCCCAGCGCAAGCAAGTGGAGGAGGCCCTGAGGACCGAGCGAGAACAGCTTCTCTTACTTTTCGAGAGCATAAACGAGGTTATCCAAGTAATAGACGTCAACACTTATAAAATCCTCTATGCAAATAAAGCTGCCAAGAACCTGTATGGAAGAGAGCTGCTCGGGGGGAGTTGCTACAAGGAAATACACGGGTTAGAAAAGCCCTGTGCTCATTGCCCAAAGGGGACAGTCATCAGGCTGCGGGGCGAACCGTATCAATGGGACTATCACAATCCCACGACGAACAGGGATTTCATAGCGACGGACAGAATTATTAAGTGGATTGACGGACGTGATGCGAAATTCCACCTCGCCGTAGATATTACGGAACGGAAGAGAGCCGAAGAGGAATTAAGAGAAAGCGAAAAGCGTTTCAGAGACCTGGCTGACATGTTGCCGCAGTTCGTCTATGAGGCCAACCAAGAAGGGTTTTTTACTTTTGCCAATCAGGCGGCGTTGGAGACAACCGGTTATACATGGGAAGACATTCGCAAGGGAACTCACTTGCTGGAAATCATAGCTCCGGAAGACTCGGAGGGAGCCGCGCAAGACCTCGTTAAAATACTGGGCGGCGAAAAGATCATCGGACGAGAATACCTTATTAAAACCCGCGACAATGATTTCTTCCCAGTGATCTCTTATTCAAACCCCATTGAAAGGAACGGGACAGTAGTGGGTTTCAGAGGGGTTGCGGTCGATCTAACGGAACGCAAGAGGGCGGAGGAAGCCTTGCGGAAAAGCGAAGAGCGATATCGCTCGCTATTCGAAAATATGCTTGAAGGTTACGCCTATTGCAGGATGTTTTACGAAGACGGCAAGGCGCAAGATTTTGTGTACCTCGATGTCAACGACTCATTCGAGAGATTGACAGGTTTGAACAATGTCATCGGCAAGAAAGTGACCGACGTAATACCAGGAATAAGGGAATCCAATCCTGAAGTGTTTGAAATCTATGGCAGGGTGGCCTTGACAGGCAAACCCGAGAAATTCGAGACCTACGTGGATGTCCTGGGGATTTGGTTTTCCATCTCTGTCTACAGGTCGGAAAGAGAACACTTTGTTGCAGTATTTGACAACATCACGAATCGCAAGCTGGCCGAAGAACAGGTCAAGCGAGCCGAAGAATTCCTGAATACGGTAGTGGACAATCTCCCCGTCCCTGTCTTCGCAAAATCTGCCCAAAGTGGGCAGTTCATTTTGTGGAATAAGGCCAGCGAGACGCTTTTCGGATTTGCCAAGGAGCAGGTTATCGGCAAGACCGACTATGACTTCTTTCCCAGGGAACAGGCGGATTTCTTTTGGAAGAAAGACAGCGAAAGCTTCGTATCAGGCGAAACCCTTGATATACCGGAGGAACCGGTCCTCACCAAGACTCTGGGCACAAGGGTCCTTCACACGAGGAAAGTGCCCGTCTATGCC
The DNA here is from genome assembly GCA_016212925.1 of Desulfomonile tiedjei. NCBI lineage: Bacteria > Pseudomonadati > Thermodesulfobacteriota > Desulfomonilia > Desulfomonilales > Desulfomonilaceae > Desulfomonile > Desulfomonile tiedjei. The sequence goes on along the minus strand of JACRDF010000048.1, from coordinate 42,548 downwards.
AAAGACGGACAAGCTTCCTATCTGCTGGGAATTTCTCAGGACATCACCGAGCGCAAAGAGGCCGAGGACTCACTGAGACATCTTTCGGATTTCCAGCAAGCCTTGATCGATTCCATTCCCAACCCGGTTTTCTACAAAGACGCGGAGGGCAAATATTTAGGGTGTAATGAGGCATTCGCTGCCGTGGTAGGCCTGTCCAAGGAACAAGTGGTGGGGAGGTCTGTTTACGAAGTTATTTCAAGGGACGTGGCGGATATATGGAGTGCAAGAGATCGGGAAATAATCGACCATCCCCATGTCCAATCGTATGACTTTAATTTCATGGCGGCCGACGGTGTTGAACGGTTCTTTATGAATCGCAAAGCGCCCTTTTTTGCTATCGACGGCGGCCTGGCCGGCATAATCGGCGTTATGGTGGATATTACCGACCGGAGACGTGCCGAGGACGCTCTGCGCGAAAGTGAAGCCCGTGTCCGAATGAAACTCGATTCCATCCTTTTGCCCGAGGGCGATATCTCTACACTGGAACTTGCGGATGTCATTGATACGCCAAGAGTCCAGGCCCTCATGGACTACTTTTTCACTCTGACAAAAATCCCGGTGGGGATAATCGACCTGGAGGGCAGGGTCCTGGTCGCCACAGGCTGGCAGGAAATCTGCACAAAGTTTCACCGGCGGCATCCTGAGACCCGTGAACACTGCATAGAAAGTGACACGATGCTATCCGGTGGAGTTGAACAGGGCGGTTTCAAATTGTACCGGTGCAAGAACAACATGTGGGATGTCGCTACACCCATCTTGGTCGGAGGGAAGCATCTTGGCAATATTTTTACAGGACAGTTTCTCTTTGATGACGAGGAGCCTGATTACGAAGCCTTCCGGTCTCAGGCCCGCCGATACGGATTCGACGAGGAACAGTACCTGGCAGCCCTTGAAAAAGCGCCTCGATGGAGCCGGGCAACGGTAGAGGCGGTGATGACTTTTTACACCAAGTTGGCCGACATACTGTCCACGCTCGGTTACAGCAATATAAAATTGGCGCGAACTATTGCGGAGCGAGAGCGCCTGATGAATTCCTTGCAAGAGAGTGAAGACCTCTATCGAATTCTCGTGGATAACGTTGGCGTCGGCATCTCTTTAATAGATGCGAACCACAATATAATCATGTCGAACGCTACAATTGCCAGAGGGATAGGCAAACCCGCGGACGAGTTCAGGGGCAAGAAATGCTTTCGGACATTTGAAAAGCGTGACGCGGTCTGCTCGCATTGTCCAGGGGTTCGGGCAATGAGCACAGGCGAGCCGGCAGAGTCCGAAAGGGAAGTCGTAAAGGAGGACGGGACCCGCGTCAGTGTGCGGATCAGTGCATTTCCGGTTCTTGGGCAGGATGGTGAGGCAACGGGATTTATAGAGCTTGTCGAGGACCTTACGGAACGTAAGCTTGCGGAACAGGAAAAGGAGTCTTTGAGAGCCCAGCTTCTTCAGGCACAAAAAATGGAGGCGATCGGAACGTTGGCCGGAGGCATAGCGCACGACTTTAATAACCTCCTAACCGTAATCTTGGGGTTTTCCGAGCTGCTTCTTATTGGCAAGGATGGACGCGACCCTTATTATGCCGACATTCAGAAAATAAACCAGGCAGCCCGGAACGGAGCCGAACTGGTTCAAAGGATGCTCGCATTTAGTCGCAAGACCGAAATCAACCCCCGTCCCCTTAACCTCAACCACGAAATAAAACAGGTCAGAAAGCTGCTGACACGAACCATTCCTAAAATGATAGAGGTTGAACTGGCCTTGTCCGACAAGATACTCGCTGTTCACGCGGATGCCACGCAGTTGGAGCAAATTCTTATGAACCTCGCGGTAAATGCCAGAGATGCCATGCCGGATGGCGGTAAGCTGACCATTGCAACACAGCAAGTTACTCTGGATGAAGGGCACTCCAGGCTGCACCTCGGGGAGAAGCCGGGTGATTACGTGCTGCTTTCCGTCTCGGATACAGGCAGCGGCATGGACACGCGAACCCTGAACCACATTTTCGAGCCGTTCTACACCACCAAAGAATTAGGCAGAGGAACAGGCCTGGGGCTGGCCATGGTCTATGGAATCGTTAAACAACATGGCGGTCACATCTCTTGTGAAAGCGAGCTTGGTCAAGGGACCACATTCAAAATCTACCTGCCGGTCATCCCCAGCGAAGCGGAATTGGAGAACCCGTCCGACAGGCAGGCTGTTCCAGGAGGCGCCGAGACCGTTTTGCTGGTAGATGACGAAGAAATAATAAGAGATCTGGGGAAAAGGATCCTGGAGCGATCCGGATACACCGTACTCACCGCGGTCAACGGGAAAGAGGCGTTAAGCCTATATGAAAAGGAAAGCGCGAAAATCGCACTGGTAATTCTGGATCTTATCATGCCTGAAATGGGCGGCAAGCAGTGCCTCGACGGACTCCTGAAGATCGACCCCCATGTAAAGGTCCTTATAGCCAGTGGCTATTCCGCCGACGGTCCGGCCGAAGGGGGCATAGAACCTGTAGCCCGTGGTTTTGTCGGCAAGCCTTATAACATAACGGATCTGCTCCGGACCGTTCGCAAAGTGCTCGACGAAGGCTGAAATCCTCCTGAGTTCTTTGCTTGTTGGCGCGGTTTCGAGCGTGGTAACATCCGCCCGGATCCGAGTCTGACGATAGAATTTTTTCCGCCATAACTTGCAATCGTTTGTCCGCAGGAGCCCTCGATGAACGAGCATTCAAAGACCAAAGAGCAACTCATTACCGAACTGAGTGAAATGCGGCAACGAATAGCCGAGTTGCAGGCGTCATTGACAAAGATGGAGCACGTGGAGGGGAAGCAGGACAAGCAGGCCATGAGAAGTCCCACAGGCGAACCCGAAGGCCGAGTCCGGAATCGAACAATTGACCTTGAATCCACAATAGAAGAATTGGAAAAAGAAATCTCGGCTCGCCGGGAAACAGAAGCGGCATTGCGCGATAGCGAAGAGAGGCTGGGCCTCGCCCTTGAAGCGGCGGAGCTGAGCTTCTGGGACTGGGACTTGACCACCGGAAAGGCCATTTGGAGTTCCCGTTCCTTCGACATGTTGGGCTACTCACCCCATGACTTTGGGGCCGATGTCAGGACTTGGAAAAGAATGATTCACCCTGACGATTGGCCTAATGTCCGCAAGGGATTGAATGACCATCTGGACGGCGCGCGCCCAACCTATGAGGCCGAATATAGACTTCAAACCAAATCCGGTGATTGGGCATGGATCGCGGCACGCGGAAAAGTCGTCGAACGCGATCCAAACGGACAGCCGGTACGAATGCTCGGAACGAGTCAGGACATCACTAATCGCAAACGAGCGGAAGAAGAAATCAGAAATCAAAAAGAGTTTTTGAACACCGTGGTGGAATCGTTGAGCCACCCTTTCTACGTCATAAATGCCGACGACTATACGATTGAGCTGGCAAATAGGGCTACCAAGATACCTTCGCTGGACGACAAGCCGACCTGCTACTCGGTCCTCCAGCACAGAGATAGCCCATGCGACGGGCTGGAGCATCCGTGTGCGGTCGAGCGTGTAAAGAAAACGGGCGGTCCGGTGGTACTCGAATTCGCGTATCAAGATCGAAAAGGTAGACCAAGATGCGCTGAAATCCACGGACACCCGATTTTTGACGCCCAAGGACGAGTTGTTAGGATTATTGAATATTCTCTGGACATTACGGACCGAAAATTGGCTGAAGAGGCCCTACGCAAGTCTGAAGCCAATTTCCGGGCGGTTTTCGATTCAATGAATGAGGCCATTTTTGTGCATGACATGGCGACCGGGGAAATATTGGATGTTAACCGGAAAATGTGTGAAATGTACGGTTACCCCATAGAAGAGGCTCTCCGCCTCACGATCGAACAGCTGAGTTCAGGCGAACCGCTGTATTCCCAGGAAGATGCCGTTAAATGGACCAGGCTGGCAGCGCAGGGGCAACCTCAGCTATTTGACTGGCATGCCAAGGACAAGGATGGGAGATTGTTTTGGGTTGAAGTCAACCTCAAACGGGCCGTCATAGGCGGACAAGATCGCCTGCTTGCCGTTGTCCGGGACATAAGCGAACGCAAGCTCGCTGAAGAAGAGAGAGAAAGGCTGAGGTCTCAGCTTCTCCAGGCGCAAAAAGTAGAGGCCATCGGCACTTTGACCGGCGGCATTGCACACGATTTCAACAACATGCTGACCGTCATCCTCGGATATTCGGAAATGCTCCTTATGGACAGGGATGAAAACGACCCGGCTTATGCCGACCTCCAGAAGATACTTCAAACGGGACGCAGTGGGGCAGAATTGGTCCAGAGGCTAATGACGTTCGGCAGAAACGCGGAGACAAACTCCGTCCCACTGGATCTCAACCGTCAAGTGCGAAATCTCGAAAGGTTATTGTCTCGAACACTGCCCAAAATGGTCCAAATTGAACTGCGCCTGGGCGAGGGGTTGGCGCCGGTCAATGCAGACCCCGCACAAATGGACCAGATGGTGATGAATCTCGCTATCAATGCTAATGAAGCCATGCCCGAAGGTGGAAAACTCACTATTGAGACCGCAAGCAAGGCGTTCGATGGGGTGTCCTCCGCCCCTCATCCCGGGGTTACACCAGGCGACTATGTAATGTTGAGTGTTTCGGACACGGGCGCGGGAATGGATAAACAGACGCAGGAACGGATTTTCGATCCTTTCTTTACCACCAAAGGTTGGGATTCACGTAAGGGAACCGGTCTAGGACTTCCCGTCGTGTACGGAATTGTCGAGCGTCATGGCGGTTGCATCGAATGTGTAAGCGAACCCGGCAAGGGGACCACTTTCAACATCTACCTGCCGAGGCTTGTCGACGGCCCTTCTTCCGGTCTGTCGGATTCAGGAAAAGCCCCGGAACAGGGCACTGAGACAATCCTGCTGGTGGACGACGAAGATCTTGTGAGAGAGCTTGGAGAGCGAATCCTGACCAGATCAGGCTACAAGGTGTTGATGGCGGAAAATGGAGCGGAAGCCCTTGAGGTCTTCACGAGAAATCAATCTGAAATCGGTTTAGTCATTCTGGACCTTGTGATGCCGGGACTGGGCGGCAAGCAGTGTCTCGCTGAGATGCTCAAGATTGACCCTTCTGTAAAAGTCCTGATAGCCAGTGGCTATACTGCTGGGGACTTAAGGACTGAAGCTGTCGACCTTGGGGCCAGGGGGTTCGTCGGCAAGCCTTACAATGTGAAACAGATGCTTCAGGCGGTTCGAGCGGTGTTGGATGACAGGTGATAGTGTCCTCAATCTCCTATTTATCTTGTGTCCACATTCTCGCTATCGCGGACTAGGCTGAAGACCTGGACCGGCGCTTGCACGTTCTTGAAATTCATCAATCCCCTGTCAAACAGCTTGGTATCTTCACGCACTCTTGAAGCCGTCTCCGGACCAACCAGAATATCCCCGTGCTTTGCCGCGGATGCTATCCGTGCCGCAACATTCGTCACCGGTCCGCTAGCTGTAAAGGTCATTCGGGTCCCTGAACTCCCCGCGAATCGGTTCATTCCCACCGCAGCGATCCCCGAGTTGATACCCATATTTACTTCCACCGGCGCGAAGCGGTCCTTCAACTCATCGTTAATCTCGAGCGTCTTACCTCTAATCTCCAGGGCTGCTTTGACCGCGCTCAACGCTGTCTGTTTCGGCCGGCCCTGAAATATGACCATGAGGCCGTCACCGGCCGTCTCGTTTACGTCTCCCCCATCATCGCTTATGATATCGAAAAAACTGGAGAAATACTTCTCAATAATGAAAGTCACCTTATCTCTGCTCTGAGTCTCGCTGATCCGAGTATAACCCGCCACATCCAAAAACAGGACCGTGACGTCTATGTCCTTTTTCTCCAAATCGGGCGCGGAAGGGTCTTTTTCCACGATCCTTTGAACCGTGGAAGGAACAAACGGCCGCAGATGCTCAAGAATTCTGTCCACGGTAAGCTTTTCCTGGGACATTCTCCAGTGGTTGCGCGCGTTCTTGATCACGTTACTGGCGAGTTCGACCAGGTCTTTCAGCAGCATGAAGTCTTTTTGGCTCAGACCCTCACTGCCGGGCCTTGCTATTGCATCCAGGACGGCCAGCGGTCTGTCGCCTTCACAAATCGGGAACACGATTTCGGAGAAATTTGCCGGCGGCAATCCATCCACTGCCGGATGGCCTCCACTCTCGCCCGGGAGAAAGCACACAGCCGCGGAATTCTGGCCTAATGCACTGTTTATCGTTCCTCTGCCCCTTTTGCAAAGCTGGCAATTGATTCTCTGCTTTTCCACCGCGCAATGAAGGGGGCGGGTGTAATGCTGGGCTTCCGGGTCTATTACGAGAAGGCAAACTTCGTGCAATTGAGGGAGGGTTGTTCTTGCTTCGTCCCTTATCATTTCCAGCACTTCGCCGATATTCATGGAAGATGTCAGCTTCTGGGCCACCCGGAATACGTTTTCAAACCGTTCCTTGTACATGGTTTTGCCAACGGTAAGGAGTCGTTGGGCTCGGTCATCCATGATGAACTTGTCGCCATCGGGACCCCCTCCCAACTCGGAGCCTTCCAATTCAAAGACTTCTTTGCCAGACCCACAAATGGGGCAGACCCACGAATCCGGCAGATCATCGAACGGTGTTCCGGGAGTAATTCCGTTCTCCGGATCGCCCTTCGCAGGATCGTAAATCCATCCGCAGGTGCTGCATTTCCACTTCGTCATGTAACCTCTCTCAGTGATTGCATTTCGTAATTAATTTTAAACGAGGGAGAACGCTTGTGCAAGCAGCCTCGGGACATTGTAACATCGGCCTGGGTCTTAACCCGTCGTGGGGTTCAGGGCGCCTCGCGAAGCGACACACCTTGACAACGGTGTTACGGAGTAATAATACATGACTCGAAAACTTCCACTGTCTTGAGGGAAAAGCGCCGATGAAAAAAGAAAAGCTGGACATCATCACATTCAAGGTTCCTGAGTCTCTCAGGGATGCTATGAAAGGTATTCCCAACAGGTCCGAGTTTATCCGGGCCGCAGTGGTTGCGGCTCTCGACAGCATCTGTCCTCTTTGCAAAGGGACAGGAGTGATAATGCCCCACCAGCGGCCGCACTGGGACCTATTCGCGAACGAGCATCATTTTGAGGAATGCGAAACCTGCAACGCGATTCATATGGTGTGTGATCGCAACCCGCAAGAATCCGCACATGTTCACGGGTCTGATTAGACCGGCTGCAGTAGAGGAGGGGCAGTCAATTTTGCACCCTCGGAGGTAATTTTCCATGCGTTATCGCCTGGCCGCAACAATGTGGTCGTTGCTGTTTGTCACGTGCCTTGCTCTGACTGCCAATGCCCAGGATAAACCTGCGGGTAAGATAAACGTTTTCACAAGTATTTTGCCTACAGCTTATTTTGTGGAACGGATCGGCGGCCCGAATGTGGAAGTGAGTGTATTGGTCGGCCCCGGGCAGGACCCTCACACTTTTGAGCCCACCCCGAAACTCATGGCCAAATTGGCCCAAGCGCGAGTGCTTTTCAAAATGGGATTTCCCTTTGAGAAAACGCTAATCAAAAAAGTGGGATCGACATTCAAAAACGTTCAAGTGGTTGACTTGCAGCAAGGGATAGAACTGAGGGGCATGACTGAGGAAGAGGAGCACGGCCATGGGGATGCCGACAAAAAGGATGAGCACTCCCACGAAGCAGGTGAAATGGACCAGCATACCTGGCTTGATCCGCAACTCGCCAAGATCCAGGCTCGAACCATAGCGGACACACTGATCCGAATCGACCCGAGCAACCAGGCGCAGTATGAGAAGAATTTGAAAGACTTTCAGACTGATTTGGATGCGGTTCACGACCAACTGACAACAGCCCTGGCGCCCGTGAAAGGCAAGAGTTTTTTTGTTTTTCACCCGGCATACGGGTATTTCGGGGACGCGTATGGGTTGAAGCAGATTGCAGTGCAATTGGGGGGTAAGGAACCCACGGCCAGACAACTCGCAAGATTGATAGAGCTGGCCAAAAAGGCCGAGGTGAGAGTCGTCTTCGTGCAGCCCCAATTCTCGAGGAAAGGTGCAGCGGTTTTAGCTAACGCCATCGGCGGGGCAGTGGTCCCCCTGGACGACCTGGCCCCGGACTATTTGAAGAATTTGCAGGATATGGCGGCTAAGCTGGACTCGGCACTTAAAGGGCAGAAAAAGTGACCGGCTAATGGGCGCATCCACAACGAGAGGTAGAGGCAATGAGCGAAAATGACGCGTCCGCGATTTCCATAAAAGGGTTGTGGTTTTCCTATGACAGCCATGCTGTGTTGGAAGACGTTAATCTTTCCATTCCACAAGGTGATTTTGTTTCAGTGGTCGGACCCAACGGCGGAGGTAAAACCACCTTGCTGAAGCTTATTTTGGGATTGCTCCGCCCAACGCGGGGCGAGGTCCGTGTGTTTGGGGTAGCCCCTGGGCTGGCAAGGCCGCGAATTGGATATATGCCCCAGCATTCACAATTGGATTCGCAGTTTCCCGCAACAGTTATGGATGTGGCCCTGATGGGACGACTTGGACATGAGAGAAGATACGGACCTTATTCGAGAAAAGACAAACAGATAGTCAGTGGGGCGCTCGATCAAGTGGGGCTGTATGGTATGCGTAAGCAGTCCTTTTCATCAATTTCCGGCGGCCAGCGCCAAAGGCTGCTCATAGCCCGCGCTTTGGCCTGTGAGCCGGACCTCCTGCTCTTGGATGAGCCTGCTGCCAGCCTGGACATGGTTATGGAAGGTGACCTGTACGAATTGCTGCGGACCTTGAACCAAAGGCTCACAGTAGTTATGGTTTCTCATGACCTAGGATTTGTCTCGAGAGTGGTCAAGAGTGTGATCTGCGTTAAGCGCAAGGTCCTGATGCATCCTACCAGTGAAATTACGGGCGAGATCATCAACGACATTTATGGCTCCCCGATGAGGATGGTGAGACACAACGGTGAGGGAGTCGACAGTTGCATCAATTCCTAACTGACTTACCACAATATCCCTTTCTCCAACACGCGCTGTTGACGGGAATTCTCGCGAGCGTGGCCTGCGGTATTATCGGGACCTACGTGGTAGTCCGGAGGATTTCTTATATCGCCGACGGGATCGCCCACGCGGTACTAGGCGGAATGGGCGCGGCTTTATATCTTCAGAAGATGTATCAATGGCATGGAGCCATGCCGATATATGGAGCCGTAATCTCGGCAATAATCGCGGCCATAATTATCGGCCTTGTAAGCCTTTGGGCGAAACAGCGGGAAGATACTGTCATCAGCGCTCTTTGGGCGGTGGGAATGGCGGTAGGGATAATCTTTATATCCCGGACGCCCGGCTATAACGAAGATCTTATGGGATATCTGTTTGGCAACATCCTGATGGTGTCAAGCAGCGACTTGTGGATGTTGGCCGTGCTCGACACAATCGTAGTGGTCATGGGGCTGCTGTTTTACAACCAATTTCTGGCGGTCTGTTTTGATGATGAATTTGCGCGGCTGCGAGGTCTGAGGGTCGAATTCTTCTATCTTTTGTTGCTCTGTTTGGCTGCTCTTACCGTGGTGGTTCTTGCCACCGTGGTCGGCATTGTGATGGTTATAGCTCTATTGACGCTGCCGATAGGGATTGCAGCTTTATTTTCCAGGACTTTGTGGCGTATGATGGTCATTTCCAGCGTTCTATGTGTCTTGTTCACGACATCCGGTTTGGCGCTGAGCTATGGCCCCGACTATCCGGCCGGTGCCACGACCATCATCATTGCCGGCGCGGCGTACCTTGCCGCCACGACCTTCAAGTTGGCTTTGAGTCGCGGCAGATTGTAGGTTGTGCCCAGTTCTCCGCGTAACTGAAGAATTACTTTTTTCGTAATCATTCAGTTATGTGCGGGAGCGCCTCCCATGCCCCGAAGGGGCAGCCCAAAAGTAGCCACGGGCGTGAGCCCGTGGAGAATGGTCCACACAATCATTTGGATCACCGGCCCTGGAGGGGTCGACCATAAATGTGAAGTTGGACTTCGGGATTGGGCGACCCCTTCAGGGCCGGTGATCCAGGGCTGTGGGAGTGCTTCCGGTCCACGGGTTACACCCGTGGCTACCATTGGTACGCCCCTTCAGGGCTCAGAATCCCTTCTACCCCCGCAAGACTGAATGCTTACCTTTTGTCCTTGTTGTAAATGGTGTTTTTGAGATGTTCATGATAAAGTTCAGAGGTCCCATCGCTATAATCCAAAGTACCATTCCATGCCGAGAATTCCGAAAAGCCTCATTTGGATTCTACCGCTCATAATTATTGCTCTGGAGCTGTCCATTAGACTCCTGGAACGAGGCTTACTGGATGGTGAAGTTGGGTCGCTCCACCACTTTGTTGTGACTGACGGGGACTTCTTTTACGGTCGTCCCGGAGCCAAAGTAGTACAGCCCGAGCGGTACGGAAACACTGTCTATTCAATAAACAGCGACGGCTTTCGAGAAAGGGAAATCGGAGTACAGACGCCTGAAAAAAAGGTTGTCTTTCTCGGTGACTCCGTCACGTTCGGATTGTATGTCGATCACGCTTTCACATTTCCTATCCTTCTTGAAGAAATGCACAACAACAAGTTCCCCCAAAGGGCCCCAATCAAATCAATCAATTTAGCGATATTTGCATACGCTCCCAAACAGGAGCTGCAAGCCCTAAAAAGAACGGGTCTGAAATTTCAACCCGAACTAATTGTGCTTCAACTTTACATGAACGACTTTCAACCTCGCGTCGTATCCGTGCCCTCGCGCATGCAAGTGCTGCGGCAGCGCCTCTTTGTATTGAACGAACAGGTGATGTCGCGCGTCGCGTTATTACGCCGAGGTCGTCAGGCCGTACACATGCTTTCGTACCAGTTACTCCATGACCTGAGACGCAGACATTTTGTTGATACCCTTAATGACGCGGACGCCAAAAGAAAGGCTGAGATGTTTCGCCGGCTGCCGGACGAAGACATTGATGGTTTCAGTGATGTGGAGCAGATCCACACGCAGGCCAAGGAGGCAAATGTTCCGCTGGTCGTAATGCTGATCCCGAATGAAGTGCAGTTGCTGACTGACAAATTCGATATCATTAACCAGAGAGTAAAAGACTTCTGCCGACAAAAAGGAATAGCCTTTGTCGATCCTCTTCCCAGCATGAGGAAGTTCAATGAAAAGATGATGCTATTCTGTGACGGATCGCATTTGAGCGTCCTAGGGCACGCATTCGTAGCAGAATGGTTGTTCCCGATACTTTTCCAAGGAGGATCGGGACGAATCTCGCCAAAGATCTGAAGTTGCCGGGTAGGGAGCGAAGTGGCGTTACAAATGCTCGGGCAACTGCAATCGCCGGCAAGGAAGTCATGCGGTCCTGAGAATGGTTCTCCCGCGTTGTCGATGCTGCGTACTCTGCCCTTACGACCCCCAAGTCGATGTTGAGTCGCGGCAGATTGCAGGTCGAGACTCTGCTCTTCTTCGTAACCGAAAGCTTACTCTGAAAGCGGTTTTTTCCCTTGACTTTCATGCCGAAAGCTCATATCGTGGCCTTCTAAGCAGTTGTTGTAACAGTCTTGGTTGGTTCCTGGCTCCTGTCCCGCTTGGAGTGCAGTGGGGGGCTTGAGGGGCAACCACCTTTGGCTCGGGGTATGGAGAGGGCAAATGGGCAGAACACGTGTGCACGCGCGTACTGTGATAGCCGTGATGGCTTTGGCTTGGTGTCTTTCCCTATCGGCCTATGCACAAGAGTTCCCGGCATTTGGTACCGGGTCCGCTGCGTTGCCAAACTCATCGATCGACTTCAACACATTCTTGCAAGGAGCCTGGCTTAGCAGCCTGGGGCTGGGAAAAGCGAGCCTGGGAATCTTTGCAGGAGGCGGAACGCTCAGAGTATCTCACACCATTGAAGCCGGCCCCAATTTCGTGGCAGCTATACCGGGTTTTCACGATTTTGACGATTTCTCTCACGTGCGAGAAACCCCGCTTAGAGACGCATTCCTTTCGTTGGACGGGAGTCTGACCGCTCGAGGATTCGATTTCATCAAAGTCAGGTTTGAAACCAACATAGGCCGCGTCACACAGTTCAGACAATGGACGGACCCTGGGGTCCAACATCCGTTTGGCTGGCATTCACGTTACGCTGTGGGCAGTGTCCTGCGATTGCCGAACAATGAAGAGGGCATAATATATCTCGATAATAGAAACCGAATATGGACATGGGACGTAATTGGGCGGATTCCGGGCTTTTGGGGCCTGGATATCCTCCTGGAATACAAGTGTAGCACCATAAGGAGTTCACTGGACCCTTACTCCGCAGAAAACCCAGTCCTTGGGACCCGGTACTTAGATCCGAACGTTGGGTGGCGCAATAACTGGACAAATGCGATCCCCAGCACCACCTCTTTCAATATGGCTCAGTTTTTCAAATGGTCTGGGCCGTTTGTCGGTTTGAGCTGGAGAAATCCTCTTTTACCCTGGGGAGGACTAGGGTACCTGGATTTTGTGGCGTCGCCCTTTTTGTTTGGCAAGTATGAATTCAACTGGGGAGCAGCGTATGAGGACGGCTTTTTCTTTGTTCGGGGCTGGCAGGCGACTCAAATTGTTGGCTGGGATAGGATTGGACTTGAATTGCGCGGAGGGATTAGCTGTTCACTGTTCGGAAACGTTGCGCTGGACCTGGCAGGGAAATACACATACATCAGGTTGCGTGGCTCTGACACCGAGTATCAATCGATGGCTAACAACTTCCTTGCCACTACCGCCTATGTCCAGGGCGCTCAGGAGTACGTGACAGCGACTCAGAATTTCTGGCAAATAGGAGGAAATTTCAGCTTAACTTTCTGATGATGTCCAAGCATCCACGATTTCCCGACCGTGATGACTTCAGGGTCGGCTTCCGCATGTCTGTCCCTTCCTTGTCGTCCGCGTCCCTCCTGGCTTGCAAAAAATGTCATCTTCTTGGTCGCTAATGGGTATGAAAACCACCCTCAAAAAAGGCGGTCGGCTCAAAAAGCTGTTGACGCGGCAGACTCGCTACAGTATTCTACAATGAAATAGCGGAGTAATTTCACGCATGATTAGTTTCTGGCGGTTTGGCGAGATTTCTGAGTTTTGGAGATGGTATTATTCCACCTCTCTACTTTACTGACGCTCGCTCCGGCAGCCCGGCAACAGCTAAGCAATAAAAGACGATGCGGAGCAAGCGCTCCGCATCGTCTTTTTCGAAGCACAAAAAAGATGATGATCCTAACCACCAAGGCGACGAGCAGAGGGCGGAACCGTCCGGCCTTCCAAAAGGTGAAGCACCGTAAGCCAAAAGCCCACGCTTCCGGGCCGAGGCAAGGGTATGGAGCAGGTATTCCTAATCAAGGATCACCCCCATGAGCAAGACCGGACATCGGATTGATCCGAACGAGGCTTCCGCGGACATTCGCGGTGGTATGGCTGATGTACAGCTGATGGCGAAGTATGGACTGTCCGCGCGCGGTCTCGTAGCTCTCTTTCACAAATTAGTACAAGCCCATCTTATGGCTGAAGAGGAACTTCATGGCAGACTCACCGAAGTCACCGACAAGATAGAGCTGGCTCCCTTATTTGCGGTGATGATGGAAAGAGGCCTGGAGGCACTGCCGGCCTTGAAATGGAAATTCAGGACCGGCGGGTGGGTTTTTTCGTCACCGGTCGTTTCGTATGACGCTGTTTTTTTTGGTAGTTGGGACAAACACCTATACAGCCTGAGTCGGGACACCGGCCAACTTCGGTGGAAGTTCAGGACTGGGGATGTCGTGCGCTCGAGCCCCGCATGCGATGCGGAAAGGGTATACGTCGGGAGTTGGGACAAGTGCCTGTACGCTGTGGATGCACGGACGGGCCAAGAAGTTTGGAAATTTCCGACTAAAAAGGAAATCTGGTGCGCTCCCGCGACGGTCGGAGGAAACGTTTATGTCAGCAGTACTGACGGTCACCTTTACGCCGTGGATGCTATTGACGGTCATTTGAGGTGGAAGTTTCGCCTTGGCGGCCCACTGTTCAGTTGGGTGGAGTCCGCGCCTGTCGTCGCAGGGACGTCGGTTTTCAGCGGGAGCCACAAGGGAAAACTTTTTGCCCTGGATGCCTATTCGGGGAAATTAGTTTGGTCGTTCGCGACCGATGGATCGATTCATTCTGCACCCCGAGTAAGTGGCGGAAGACTGTTCTTCGGTAGCCAGGACGGTTACCTGTATGCTCTGGAAGCCGGCTCGGGAAAGCTACTTTGGCGCTACAACGCGGACGTGCCAATCTACACGTGTCCGGCAGTGGAACGGGATGAGGTGTTCTTCGGCGGGTCCGACGGCACACTCTATGCCGTGGATGTGGAATCGGGGAGGCTGCTTTGGACCTACTTCAAATGCAGGTCCTTTTTGTCCTCTGTGGCAGTTTCACGGGGTGTGGTCTATTTTGGGAGTTCCGACAAGAATCTGTACGCGGTGGACGCAGACCAGGGCCGTGAGCTGTGGAGTTACTCAACTGGAAACCAGGTCTTCGCGGCCCCCGAGGTGGTCGGCAGGGTGATTTATTTCGGAAGCAACGATGCGTGCCTGTACGCGATTGAAGAAGGGGCTTTCCGAGGTAGCTTGCATGTGTGAAGCCTGCCCGCCGCGTCTAGTGTTAGTCCCTGCTGAGGGTTTGACCGCGAGGCCTCAGATCTTCGACAAAGATCCCGATGTATCTCGTGCCTTCGATTCTCATGGATCTCAGGTGAATCCTGCCTAACATGCGGTCCGGCCCCTGCCCCAAGAACCCTTCGACTTCCAGAGGGATCCTCTGTTTCAGAACAGTGTCGACTAGCCTCTCGCCGTTCTCGCCGTCCTGGGGATTCGGAAACAATGTTGAGAAGCGTCTGTCCGGTCCATCAGGGTGACTTTGCAGGAGTTTGGAGGATGCGCGATTGGCAAACGCGATCCGAAGGGATTCGTCCACGAGAAATACCGGGATGGGTATGGCTTCCAGTAGCTTGCCGATCGAACTGCTTTTGAACCTCCGTAAATCGAAGCTTCCTGTTGCCGAAACATCGTCGGCCAACAAAGAGCCCAGATCTACGGTAGCTTCTGAAAGGCCGACCGTCGCGGAAAGGGGAAAGACGCTTCCTTCATCATCCTCGACGGTCTCGCTAATGAATTTGTAACCTGCCATTCGCGACTCCTGACGTGCTCACACCGCTGGGCATCTTTTGAGTGAAACCACCTGAAGTTCGTTGTACAAAACCAAATTATTACGCGCGGCCAGGGCAAAGTCAAGCTGCTTGCAACAATTCAGGTAGTCGTGCAGTTTCATGGAGAAAATAGGGGCTCTCGGAAGTTCTATGCCGGTTGCCCGTCCCCTCCGGGCTTCCTGATCGGCGCTCTCGGTTTCCCCTGGCTTAATGAAGGGTTTTACCACTTGCCACAATTCTTGACCGTTTGTACAACCCGAACTCTTAGAAAACCAGTAGGGACCAGAGCCTGCCCCGGATCGCGGTCAGGGGTCTCTGTCACGCCAGGGGCGTGATTGATTTATATTGGCAAAATGTGCCGGCACGGAGGCCGGCACCTACTACTTTCTCGGAACCGCTTTGCGCAATCGGGCATTATTTTTGACACTTGCCACAGCAAATTAAGGCAATGGCACTCCGGGTATATTCAAACGAACCCTGTAAAGGGAAGATCTGGCCGTGATGTACAAAGTTCTCCAGTCATGGTCTCCCCAAGATAAATTCGCGGGAAGTTCCGGGACAGGGATAATTCCCAACCTTTCTGCCTCAGGATTCAGTACCCAAATGCCTCCTTTGCCCGTGACATAAATATTGCCTTCTGAATCCACCTTCAGCCCGTCCGGTGCCAGCGGATCTCCTGAGATCGCGGCAAAGACGCGACCATTTGATGTCCCTCCATCGGCGCCAACATCAAACACGCGAATATGATTCATCTCTGTGTCCGCGATGTAGAGCAAGGATTCGTCCGGAGAAAACGCCAACCCGTTGGGCACCGAATCATCCACCAAAAGCCTAAGCTCGTCTCCATTCGGTGACAGCCGATAGACCCCAAAAAACGGGAGTTCTTGAGGTTCGAACGTGCCGAATGTCGGATTCAAACCGTACGGTGGATCTGTGAAATAGATACTTCCGTCGGATTTTACGACCACATCGTTTGGGCTGTTGAGCTTCTGGCCCTTGTAATGTGAAGCTATGGTGACTAAGGTACCGTCCTCTTCCGTTCGAGACACTCTCCTGTTTGCATGCTCGCAGGCTATCAGGCGCCCTCCTCCATCAATGGTCAGACCATTCGATTTACCGCTCGGGAAACGAAAATCCGAAATTCCGTCTCCCGGCGTCCATTTTCTTATACGGTTTCCCGGAATGTCGCTGAACAGTAGATATCCGCCCCTCGAATTCCAGACAGGTCCTTCCGTAAATTGAAATCCTGTTGCCAGTCTTTCGACCGTCATGTCTAGCGGCGCAATACGTTTAAATCCAGAATCCATCTTCCCTTTCCATGTCAGAGACCTCCGGTTCAGGCGGAGCTGTCGTGTGGGCTTCCGGTTCTCGTCGGGCTTCAGGAACTACTCACTTGTCAGGCCACTTTTGCTTCCTTAAGGGGGAGTTCAACAACGCCCTTTCCCGGAACGCAATTAACATCGTTTTGGTTCTTTAACCAAAGATCCAGTTCCACATATCCTTTTCCATCGTCAATATACTTTTTGACAATCTTACCCCCGCAGGCAAGAATATCCCCCGGTAACATGAAGTTACGGAACTGGACGGACAGTTTGCGAAGTTCGCCTTTTCCCCCTGCCCAACTGCTTAACAGTTCCGCGTAATAATCCCCTGCCATGTTCCCGGGCGCTACCACGTTGGGAAGTCCGCGACGCTGAGTGGCAAACGGATAGTCAAAGTGAATTCTATCCATAAGCCAGACAGTTGATAAATACATTAAAATGTTTACCGTGGTAACTTCTTTTTCCAATGAGGGGATTTCTTGGCCCTCGGTGACATCTTCAAAGAACACCTGATTATTCATTCTCTGACTCCTTGCGTGGCGTAGCGATCATGGTGACTCGATGCTTGGCCAGAACTTCTGCTTTTTGATTCGTGTAGACAAACTCGGAAGTCACGAAAATCAGCCTTCCACTCTTCCCTTCTTTTTCACTCATATCGACTATCTTGCCTTTAACCGTCACCTGATCGTTTGCATAAACGGGTTTAAGGAACTCTATTTCCTCACCACCACGCACCCAGCCCAAAGCCCAAGCATTGGGGATCTCGGGTACGCCGACAAAAGTTGCGAGACCATCTTCGCCTAATTCTTTAGCCGCCTTCTCTGATCCTGGTACCCCAACCGCCCAACTGATATAGTTCAGAGGGGCTGCCAGACCACCGTATTTCCCCTTCTTTGCGGCATCTTCATCAAAATATATGGGATTGAGGTCGTCTATTGCTAGGGCATATCGCCGGATGTCCCTGGCCAACACAGGTTCCCCCGTATGTGTTCCGGTCTCTTGCCCGATGTACTTCTTCCAGTCGAGGCTTTCCAACAATGATTCCGTCATGACTCCTCCTGCTTATTTCGAATTTTGCCGTTCCTGTAAAGATTATTGCCTTGGCAGGGGCCGGCGCCCCCGTCGGCCTTGTCGACGCCCCTGCATGAAGTCGCCTGGAACTAAAGGACTACCGATTGGTCAGGCAGGGTTTCTCGCTAGGAGATGAATCCGCCGTCGGCCCTCAGGGACGCCGGCCCCTACCATAGCGAAGCCGGCATATCCGGATTTGGCTGCACGAAATTATGCGCTTGGCAAAGAATGCCTCACTTTCGCGGAAATCATAGCGCCGACCACATGGTATCCGTGCTTGTTTCTCATCGCCTACTCCTGTAGGGGCGACCGGTGGTCGCCCTAATACGGGCGCACGCCATGCGCCCCTACAGGAATTGGAGATGCAGCTTTGGATGATGACCAGCTAGCAGCCTCTCATTTGCCAAGTGAACAATTCCGTGGCTGCAATAGCCACCTCCTCTTCGGAAAGCGGAGGTGGCTGCCACCGTAAGTGCTTGAACCTTATATGTCGGGGTTTGGATTTGGGCTGGTCAGCCCTTTTTTAATGTACCGAGGGCCGGCCTTCAGCATCAGGGCTTCCGTCAAGTTTTTCTTTCATCCTTTTTCTCAAACGGTCTGCTATGTCCTCGGCCAATTGCTCTTTGTTTGACTGGGAAGCAAGGCCTTGGACAAGGGCGTCCAGGCCGACCTGTACCTCGTCATTCGGTCCGGGCAAAGCTACGATGAGGGTCTTAGCGACCTGGCCCACCCCGATCCTGACGCTGTCTTTGTGTTTGTGTCTCCCCACTCCCAGTTCATATTTGAGTATGTGCGGAGTGGCAGCCTCGGGGTCTAGAATCAGTACCGCCTCGATAGTTCGGTCTTTGTCTTCGGCGCCTACCCCGCCCGTAGTAATCACCAGGCCGTACCCGTCATCGGCGGCTTGCCTCAAATGTGCCGCGATCAGCATTTCATCATCCTTGAGGGTTGGCCCTAACTTCACGGAATACCCTTCCGAGTTCAGCCGCCGGCTAATAGCGGGGGTGTTGGTATCCATCACCAGGCCGCCGGCGACTTCAGCTCCCGTGGAAAAGACAACGGCCGTTTTTTCCAATCTTTGCCGGATGTCCTCCGCCATCATTTCTGCCCTCTTTAAGGCCTTTCTTCCTTGGGCAGACTCCATCGCTATCCAGCTCAGCATTCCCTTGGAAGAGACAGAGGTCCGTTCGGTGATGCCTACCCCGGGGAGCTTGGATAACCTCTGTAGCAATTCATCTTTTTTCGCGACAATATTATGGGCATCCAGCCCTCTTTTTAGGATGTCAATCACCAGATTGTCGCCCTGAACGTCCGTAACGAGCAGGTCTTTGCGTTCTAAATTGAGCGTGTCCGCGGCCACATGGGCAATCTCATCCAAGTTGACGTTCTTCAGAGATATTCCGTTCACAGTCAGCTCGGTCTTGTTGAGCAAATCAAATTCTGCCACTTGGAAAAACCTCTCTCAACTTTTCATGTCGATGACTTCCAACCTCATATCCAAAATCGGAGCATCTACGATCTGTCTGCCTATATCCAGGATGTCGAGGTCCAGATTTTTCAGCTTGCCTATGGTCTCAATACTCACCCCGCCGCCAAAGGCCAGTTTCACCTTATTGCGCAAACCCAGCCGAAGCAGCTTCTCGGCAACGGGCTGAACGTCGTCGGGGTTGCCGGTATCGATAAAAACTATACTGGCGCCAAATTCCGCCGCCTCACGAGCCTCTGTTGCAATGTCCGCATGTCTGCCCTTTACCTGGATCACTTTCGAAGAACCGTTCAGATGGGCCACAGCCTCAAGACTCTTCTTTATTCCTCCCAACAGCTCAACATAGTTCTTGTCCAAGTATACAAACGGGCCGGGTTCCATCCTGCAAGCCGCTCCTCCCAGTGTTACGGCTTCGCGGATCATTTCCTTAAGAGCCGGAGGCATCTTCTTCCAAGCTCCACAAACAACTTTAGGCCTTCCGTCGGTTGCCTTAACAAAGTGGTGCGCACTGGTGGCAATTCCGGATGTTTTTGCCAGCAGACCGATTAACACGTCTTCGGCCATCACTATCTGTTTGGGGCTCCCGCCAAACCTGACTACTTCATCGCCCTTCAGGACATGGGCCCCGTCGTCGAGAACCTTTAAGAGAGATAACCCCTGTTTATCCGCTTCGTTCTTTGCCGCTGTAATTCCCGCAACAATCCCGTCGGTTTCGACTATGATAGACGCGGTAACCCGTTTCGATTGAATATTCCTAAATATATCGTCTCTAATGTCCAATGCGTTATACGTCATTCCCTGTCACCGTATTCACGTGTTGGTTCACCGGGCTTCCACGCCTTGGCGTGGTACACCCGGTGAGGATGGAGGGGGAGACCATCTCCCCCTCCAAGCCTCCCCCATCGTGATTCGGACCGGTTCGGCTTGTGCCGTTGACCGGCTAGGTATTCACAAATGCTTCACGCCAGGGCCGTTTCGGGGTCGATGCCCCGTTGCCGCAACCATTTTGGCATAAGCACTTCGTCAACCCTTTTGCTCACTTCAGGCGCCCGCTTCAACATGTGGTCGGCCAGAGATTGGCTGCATGTCACAGCCCCGAAGGTCCCGTCAAACACAATGACATTGTCTGTCTTGGCGATGCTCCGAGCGAATGCCATGGCGGTCTCAAGATTTTCGGCCGTCACTACGTACCGCATGAAGTCATGATTCATAGGATCAGCCCCCAGCATATCCGCCAAGTCCCTGCCCACGACTATTGTGGGAATATGGGTAGGGAGTTCCATTTGCGGCACCCCCAACCACAAGTGATTCATCACAAGGGCCTTGATGGCAGGATTGACCGATTTTAGCTTGGGCCCCGGCTGTTTCTCATATAACCCATATCCGAGGCTTACAGGTATTTTGTCCAGATCGAAAAGATCCAATTCAGCTTCAGTGAGATTGCCGAAGGTCGTGCCGCCGCCAACCATATAGCGCGGTTCGCCCGTAGCGTCCATCACGGCTATGCATTCCTTTATCTCACTCAACAGTTCGCGTATTTTTCCATACGACTTAAAAGCGATCATCATGAGCCTTCGGTCAAGCTCATAAAGATCGTTACCGGAGTCCACCCCTATTATGCCTTCCGGGGAGGTTACTAGAAAGGAACCAAAAGTGAATTTGCTTTGAACAAATGGAGAATCAAAAATAACTTTTGGTATGAAATTGCTGCTCCGCGGCCCAAAATTGATGTGAGCCACCCCTCTTGTTTCCATTCTGGCATAGGACATGGCAAAGGGCTTAATCGCCCGGTTGATCATCCGATGCATGTCCAGTTCCCTTAATTCGCCATGATGGGCATGAACAATCCAGTCAGCGTCGTATACCTTTGCGACGCCGTAAAGTGTTCCGATTTCAGTTTCAATCGGTATTCCCTTGTCAATTGCCCTGACTGATCGCGCTCGTCCCTTAAAACATTCATCCAGTTTGTAATGCTTAATTATTTCGTCCGGTTCCCTGATCCTGAATCCGGTAGCCACCCTCAAGCGGATGCGCTTACAGCCGGTTCTTTCTTCTACCGTGTCTTTTATCGTCTTGATCATTTCGGTGTAGGCGTCCCCGCCCATGATCTGAAATCCATATTGGGAGGACAAGATGTTGACCGTATGGTCCGGCTGAATCATGGCCATGTTGACGTCTTTCAGGCTCTCCCGTGTCGCGTTCCTGATCACAGACAGATCTCCGCCCTCTATGTATATTTCCTCCGGAACATCCGGAAACAGTTTTCTTACTCCCAGAGCCCCAATCCATGGAAGCTCGGCTGCTCTCTTACGCGGCTCGGGCCCGTAAACCGATTTTCTAATAAACGATGGGGAAGCCTTCTTCAGCATATTTTCCCTCTCCTTCCAAGCGCGGTGAAACTTTAAATTTTTCTGAACACTTCCTTGTCTTCCTCAAGAAAATGTCCGGGATATTTCTTTATGACCTCTTCAGGAACATCCCACAACGTCTGTGTTGAATCATACCAGCGGTAGCCTTCGGGCGGGGGGACCTTCACGCCGTGAGCCTTGAGCAATCTCATCATGGTTTGAAAACAGTAAACGGTGCATCCCGAACGTACACCAGTCATTAGAGCGATCTCCTCCGGCGATTTGGCGCCCTTCAAAACCGCGGCAGCGCCCTCTCGAACTCGCGTTGCACTGCACAAACAAAGCCACTGGTGAGGATGCAGGTGCGCCTTTTTGCATAATTCGACCAACTGCGTTTGATCTACCTCCGAAGGGTCCACTCCTAATTTTAATGGCTCGGAGCGAGGAACCATCTTAATCGCATCCTCCGGGCATATGCCCGAGCAATTAGGACACGCCAGGCATTTCTTGCGGTAGACCTTGGCTTTCTTGTTCACGACTTTAATTGCTTCAGTGGGGCATACGTTTTCACAAGCAGCGCAGCCCATGCATTTTTTCTTGTTTACTTGAGCCAAGAACTTGATTTCAACCATGTTTATTCCTCTCGTCTAAACTTTAGCCGCCAAATGCTACCAAAGCTTCTTTGAAACAACGGATGGGGGCACGGCATGCCGTGCCCCCACCGGCTCGCCGAGGTGTTTATCTCAATATCAATGATTCGATGAACAACCTACCTCATTTCTTGGGTATCCGGAATGTGGTGGTCGGCATCCACTCGCTCACAGGCTCCAAAAAGCCTTTACGAACGACCCAATATCTCACGTGTTTCGGCCCTATATGATCGTCCGTAACGTATGAAATGGGCTTGGTTAACCCCATGCAGTCGAAATTCTTTATCCGATCCAGTCCATATTTCTTTAAGGTTTCGCCATTGAGCTTGTCCGGCGTAACCTCGTCTAAAGCAAGACGGATGCCCTCGGCAATGATCATCCCGGACAGGATGCCATTGATATACATGTCATTCGGCCTCTCACCGGAATGATTCTTCTCCCAAAGCTCTTTGACAAGTTTCATTCCCGGCGAGTCTTCATATTTTGGACTCTTGGACATCGGCTCATAGAAGTATTCCCCCTGATATCCTTCTGTCAGCTCAGGACCACCAAGGGCTATCACGTCACCCAGTGTGGCGGCCGCGCATTGGGTACAGGGGATATTTAGGTTCATCGACTTCGCGGAATTGAGAACAACGACCGCTCCGGGCGCGGACGACAGAACGAAAATGCCTTTCGCTCCAGCTTCTTTCAGGCGTAACAACTGCGGGCTGGCGTCAGTTGTCCCTTTTGGGATGGTTTCTGTCACCAACTTGATTCCCTGCTCCTTTACGAAGGCATCTATCTCCCACAGGCTCAGGGGCACAAATGGCTCGTCCGTCGCCACACAGCCAAGCACCAAAGTCCCTCCCGGTTTTCCCGCCTTTTCCCAATCGGTTTTCAGCCACACTATCCAAGACCGGATCATGTTTGCGACTCCGGAATGATAGTTGCCGTAAGCCCAATCAGACCAGGGGCTTGCCACACCGTGCGAGCCTGTCACCAATGGAATTTTGGCTTTTTCATAGTCTGCCCGCAAGGCGTCCGAATGTCCGGAGGCACAATGAGTGCAGACAATCATCCCTTGCCCCTGAAGCCTGGCGAAGCCGTCTTTGGCTTTTGTAGCGACGTATTGAGAATCGTATGAAAGATACTTGATCTTCACTTTTCCTTTGCTACCTGCAATGCCCCCGTTTTTTTCGTTGAGATAATACAGGTAATCTTTCGATCCCGATTGGCACATCATATGAGTTCCGCTGGTAGGGCCTGTCATGGCGCTCACATTGCCTACCATGACCTCTTTGACGGGGCCCTGAGCCCAGCTAACTGGAAACGGTGATGTTATCACGGTGGCTACCAAGAAAAAGACCACGGCCCAAAACATTCTTGCTTTCATAACATCCCTCCATATGGTTTGTGTTCGGCCATCCGAGTTGCCGGCTCTTAGAGGTAGTTGCACGACTTATGGGTTGTTTGAAGATTAACCGGAGAGGAGGCCTGCCGGTAGCTGAAAGTATTTGCAGTGACTGAGAGGTTTTGCAGCCGCCTGTGATGGCAGTGCTGAGGGCGGAAGTAGATTAAAAATAAGTGTAACACTGGATCTCGTTTAGAGCATCGGCAATTTCGCCGCCTCAGAATCCAGCCGCTCTAGGCATCGAGATGGAACATGACTGCAGCACCTCCTCTCAGACTCAGTACCCGAAGGGCCATAACCTATAGTAGGCCTTAATGAGGTTCCAGCGATGAGACAAACCTCTCGGTTCAAAGACCAGAAAGAATATCGCTACGCCTCCGATAATTGTCAAAAGTAAGCCGCTCCCGGCCCCGATTGGCAAAAAGGGCAAATTTCCTTCCAACATTGGTCCGATGACAAAGATTACTTCTTTCAGAGCGGTTATGAATATCACACCGAAAATGGTTCCTTCAATGCTGCCCAACCCACCCACAATGATCATCACCACGTACCAAATGGAGTCTTGGAGCGTAAAGGATTCAAGTTGTGCCCACATCATGTAGTGTACAAGTAAAGATCCTGCCACTCCGGCATAAAATGTACATACAGTGAACGCAATGAGTTTATAGCGAAAAATGTCGATGCCCATCGCTTCAGCAGCCTTGTCATTGTCTCTTATGGCTATAAAGGCTCGGCCCCACTTGGACCGGATCATGTTTTTCGCGAAGAAGGTCATCATGACGGTAAAAAACATAGCGACATAATAGAAATTCTCGGGTGTGTCGAAAACAATACTTCCCAGTTTTATGGGCTCCACAGTGAAACCAGCTGAGGTTATCGGGATATAAAAAAGCGCGATCCATGTAAGGATGATCTGTGCCCCAAGAGTTGTCAATGCCAGGTACAACCCCTTTAACCGCACGGAAGGTATACCGAATATGGCTCCGACACAGGCGGAAACCAATCCCGCAGGGATGACGCAAGCCCAGAAAGGCCATCCCAGGCCCAAGTTCAGTAGCCCTGATGTAAATGCTCCCACCATCACAAAAGAGGACTGACCAATGTTGAGCTGCCCGCAATATCCGGTTAATATGTTGAGTCCGAGACAAGTTATGACAGTGATTCCGACCCCGATATAGAGCCTTAGCAAATAACCGCTGTTGAGACCCGGAATGAGAGGCAGTGCAAAAAGAAATATCAAGGACATGACCGCCAATATCCTTTGGGATCTTGTTTTGATAATTCGCATATCTTTTTTGTAGCTGTCAGCATAAATGCCGCTCGGCGGATAATATGATGTGTGAGCCATCTTGCTAAACCCTCTCTATTCTTTCCAGACCAAAAAAACCGTAAGGTCTGACCAGCATCACCAGTATCAATACGATAAATGTAGCCGGCACCCCCGCCGCATTGCCCAAATACCCGGAGACAATACTCTCAATCAGCCCGATCAGTAAGCCACCCAGAATGGCACCCTCGGGAGATTCCAGACCGCCGATGAATGCCGCGGGTATGGCTAATAATCCTATGTGGCTCAGACCAAGTTGGAATCCAAGAGTGCTTCCCATGAGGATTCCCCCAATAGTTGCAGCGATCCCCGCGATGCCCCAGGAAAGGCTGAAAATCCTTCTTACGCTAATACCCATGCTCTGCATTATCTGGTGGCCTTCGGCAACCCCTCTCATGGCCAGGCCCAGTCCTGTGTAGCGGAAAAAGATTATAAGGGCCAACATCGCTCCCAAGGCAAGGGCGAAGGCAAACAAGTTCTCTGTGGTAAAAACAATGTTGCTTATTTTCAAAGACCCTCTGGAAAACACCGTTATTTGCTGCAAAGGGTAGGTTCCCCACACCAATGATACTAATCCCTCTAAGACAAGGGACAGGAAAATGGTGACGGTAATCATGGATATCAATGGTTGCCCAATTAGTGGGCGCAATGTGAGCCGCTCTATGATGACGCCCATCAGGAACCCTGAAGGCAGGGCGAGCAGTAAGGAAGAGAGGAGATCGAGTTTCAACGAACCTTTGAAAAACCAGAAAATATAGGCTCCCAGCAGTAGCATGTAGCCCTGGGAAAAATTGAGCACCGATGAAGACTTGTACACAAGCACAAAACCGATGGCCACGAGGCCGTAAATAGCCCCGTTCATCAACCCCGCCATGACTATCTTGCCAAAGAACTCCATCTGACCGCCTCTCCGAAGAAATAAGTTGCTAAGTGTCCTCTGTTAACCGGTTTCGTGTGACCGCTGCAAAAAGAAAGCGAATATTTCCTTTATCTACAGCCATCTCTTTCTTCTTTTGTAGTGCTTCACTTCACGGTAACTCTTCTTTTCTCCAAGTTTGCTGAGCCCCAGATAGAATTCTTTGATATCCTCATTCTCGGCCAACTTCGAAGATGGGCCGTCCAGAACGACCCTACCGTTCTCCATGACATAAGAGAATTCGCTGACAGCAAGGGCAGCTCTCGCATTCTGCTCAACAATAAGGATGCTATTCTTCTCTTCAGCATTGAAGCGCTTTATCATTGAGTAAATCTCGTCCACGATCAATGGAGCAAGCCCCATGGAGGGTTCATCGAGTAACATGATCTTTGGATGGGCCATCATAGCGCGGCCCATTGCCAGCATCTGCTGTTCCCCTCCGGACAAATACCCGCTGGTGGAATGACGGAGTCGCGTCAATTTGGGAAAGTAATCATAGACCATGTCCAGATCTTGCTTAATATTGTTATTCTTCAGGATATATCCCCCCAGCCGAAGATTTTCCTCAACTGTGAGGTGCGCCAGGACCTGCCGACCCTCCATGACCTGAGTGACACCTATTCTAGCTATTTCCTCGGGCCCCAGCTTATCTATTCTGTACCCGTCATACTCGATAGTTCCGGCGGTGACTTCTCCAAGCTCTGTGTGGAGCAATCCTGAAACAGCTTTGAGGGTGGTAGTTTTGCCGGCCCCGTTGCTCCCCAAAAGAGAAACAATAGTTCCATCCCCGATCTCCAGGGAGACCCCTCGTAACACCAGAATTACGCCGGCATACTTAACCTCAACGTTGTTCAACTTCAGCACTTTGCCCTCCTCGAATTACACCGGACAACAAGGGGTCAGCCTAACCGCGATGAGGCTGGATTGACTTTTGTTTAAGCCTGCAATGTGTATCAACTCGCGCTTCCCGTCCCTTCGTAGACCGATCGTATTTTGAGCTTGGTTTCCACTATGCCTTTTCTACCGTCCCTATATTTGACTTCCGTTACCACGGGAACTTCCGCTTTATCGTCGTAAACAGCATCGATTAGATCTCGATAGCGGTCCTGCAGGAATGATCTCCTCAATTTTCTCGTTCTGGTGAGTTCTCCCTCATCAGCGTCGAACTCCTTGTGAAGCAAGGCGAACTTCCTTACTTTCGATTCCTCCGGAAGGGTTTTGTTAACCCTTTGCAGATCCTTTCGGACGAGCTTGCTTACCTCCTCCTTCTGAGACAGGTCCACGAAGGTTGTATAAGTAATCTGGTTGGCTTCGGCCCACTTCCCGATGCTCTCAAAGTCTATATTTATTATTACGGACAGATAACTCCTGCTCTTGCCGCCAATGACCATAACGTCTTGAATGAATCTGCTGAATTTTAGCTTACCTTCAATGTAAGCCGGAGCATATCTATGACCGGTACTCAGTTCGTCCAGGTTATCAATTCTGTCCAGGTAAAAAAGATGTTTCCTGTCATTTATGTGCCCCGAATCCCCTGTGTGAAACCAACCATCCCTGATTGCTTGATCGGTTTTCTCAGGGTTTTTGTAGTAACCCGAGAAGATGCTCTTGCCGCCAACCAGGATTTCCTGCTCTTCGGATATCTTTATTTCGACGCCGGTGCATATTTTCCCTACGCTATCGTTGTCAACATCGTTTTCAGGGTGCATGCTCACCACGCCTGCCTCTGTGCTGCCGTAGATCTGCGTAAGATTAATGCCCAGGGCCTGGAAGAATTTGAAGAAATCCGGACTCAGAAAAGCACTTCCTGTTACGGGATATTTGGTTTTGGCGAACCCGAGTTTGTCCCTGAGCGGCGCAAAGACCAGTAAATCGCCCAGCCCATAAAGTAATTGCCAGGCCGGACTTATCTTCTTTTTCGATGAACGCAGATTCGCGATTTTGTAACCTACTGGTAGAAATAGATTGTAACAAAACCTTTTCAAAGCCCCGGCATCGTTTACCCGTATTTGCGTCATGGAAGAAAGGCTTTCCCACTGGCGCGGGGTAAACAATATAAACCGAGGAGATATTTCCCTATAATCATGCATCAAGGTTTCCGGTTCCTCCGGAAAATTTATTATCACTCCCCGGATGTAATTAAATCCCGAGAACCATGAATGAAACACGGAAGCGGATGCCAATGTTGTAATGAGATCTTCACCCTGATCGAGTGGAGCAAAGTCTTGCATTCTCCTGGCCGAAGCTATTATGGCATTGTGTGTTATCATGGCGCCCTTGGGCAGGCTGGTGGTGCCTGAGGTATAGGATATTTGGGCAATATCCGTCCCCTTACCCCCGGTAATCAATTCCTCGAAAAGTGCAGGGTGTGTTTCTGCGAGCCTACTTCCGGCTTTTTTCAGGTCATCATAACTTAGCAAGATGGGATCATTATATTTTCTCATGCCTTTCCGATCCCAATATACTAATTTTTGCACCCCAGGAATTTCATCTTTTATTTCCAGTATCTTATCAACTTGCTCCTGATCCTCTGCTATTATAAACTTGGCATCAGAGTGTTGAATAACATAAGCGACTTCAGATGGGATGGAGTCGCTCCACATGGCCACCACTACCCCTCCGGCAGCCTGTATAGCTGCTTCGGCCCAAAAACCTTCAGGCTCGTCATCCCCTATAAGGGCAACCTTGTCTCCAGGCTTCAAGCCCAGCTCCACCAACCCGAAGCACAGATGTTTTACATGTTCATAACAGTCATTCCACGTATAATTTTGCCAAATGCCCATATCTTTTCTACGCAGGGCCACTCGATCTCCCCACTGTTTCTTATTCCGCATCAGGAACTTGGGATAAGTGTCTTCTTCCGACAATGTACCGCCTCCTCTCGACACCTTTCACACCGGCATACCATCGGAGCCGTGCAACCGGCCTTACCTAATGGCATGCACCTTGGTATCATTTCTCGCCCAGATAGGCCTTAATGACTCTATCGTCCCGCTTTATCTCGTCCGGAAGCCCTTCAGCGATCTTCACTCCGAAATCAAACACGATAATTTTGTCGGATATGTCCATCACTATATCCATATCGTGCTCGACCATAAGAATGGTGGTGCCCTTCTCTTCGTTAATGTCCAGGACGAATCTCACCATATCTTCTTTCTCTTCCAGGTTCATTCCCGCTGTCGGTTCATCCAAAAGGATTATATCGGGCTGTAAGGCCAGTGCCCTGCCCAGCTCCACCCTTTTGCGTTGTCCGTAAGGAAGGATCCCCACCTCTTGTTTCCTAATGGCTTCCATTTCAAGAAAGTCTATAATATCCTCAACTATCTTTCTTTCCTGGATTTCCTCTTGCTGAGCAAAGCCAAAATATAAGCAACTCGATATTAGGTTACTTTTGAGGAATATATGCCTTGCAGCGAGAATGTTGTCCAAAACCGTTAGGCCGGTAAACAGCTCGATATTCTGAAAGGTCCTTGCAATCCCAAGCGCACAGACTTTATGGGCAGGAAGGCCGGTAATTTGCCTCTCTTTAAAATATATATTTCCCTGTGAGGGGCGGTAAAAACCTGTGATGGTATTGATGATGCAAGTCTTGCCTGCCCCGTTGGGGCCTATGATGCTGACTATTTCCCCTTTTTTTACTTCCAAGGAAATATCCGTAAGAGCCCAAACTCCGCCGAATTTCAGGCTAATGCTTTCGCACCTGAGAAGCGGACCGTCACCATTCCCCTTTGTCGCCATAGCCGTCCCTCGTTCTTTTATCCCTGCTAAGGAAGGTGCAAGGCCCCACCGCTTAGCATCATGGCAGCTTCTCCCATCCCCTCGGAGAGGGTAGGATGAGGATGAATCATATGGGCCAGTTCCTCCACCGTAACTTCCAGCTCCAGGGCGAGCACCGCCTCCGCGATCAGTTCTGTGGCGTGTGGTCCAATAATGTGAACTCCCAAAACTTCCCCATGTTTTTTGTCGGCAACGATCTTAATCATCCCTTCCGTTTCTTCCATCAGCGAAGCCTTGCCGATAGCGTGGAAGGGGAATCGCCCGACTTGTACCGAGCCTCTCTCTTCAATCGCATTCCTTTCAGTCAACCCTACAGATGCAACCTCAGGAGCGGTGTAAATACAGCGAGGAACAGCGCGATAGGAAAGGGGGGACTGATTTCCCAATGCATTGCGAGCTGCACATTCTCCTTCGGCCATTGCCACGTGCGCCAGCATGATGCCCCCGGTCACGTCTCCCACGGCATAAATATGGGGGATATTCGTCTCCATTTTATCGTTTACGACAATCCGCCCCCGCTCGGTTTTCAAGCCGATTTTCTCAACGTTCGTCCCCGCGTAGTGGGGCCTTCGTCCCACGGATTGAGCAACTTCCGACGCCATAATTTCCTGCCGACCGTCCGGTCCCGAAAGAGTCACTTTTTTGTTTTTTCCGGCCTTCTCAATCTTCTCACCGGTGGTCCGGGTTAAGATGCCAATTCCCTCTTTTCGCAGTGCAGCTTCCAGCGCCGAGCTGATTTCCTCATCCTCTGTCGGGACGATACGATTCAACATTTCCACAATTGTGACTTTGACTCCCATCCTGCTATAGAATTGGCCGAGTTCAACCCCGATGTAGCCTCCTCCGACAATCAGGAGACTGTTGGGAAGGGACTTCATATTTAGGAGATCATCGCTTGTCAAAAGTGGAATGTTGTCGCTGCCGCGTAGTGAAAGTTGAGCAGGCACAGAGCCGGTAGCCAAAATGAATTTGTCTCCGTTGACGACTTCCCCGGTTTCCAGAATCTTCATGCTGTTGGTATCTGTAAAAGCCGCTGTTCCGTTCAATACCTTTACTTTTTTGTTCTTCAAAAGGCTCGCCACACCTGCCGTCAGTCTGTTGACCACCGCATTTTTCCGAGCCAGCAGTGCACCGAAATCAATCTTTAGCTTCTCCGTGGTTAGACCGAATAGCGAAGCCTTTTTCACTTCTTCGTAAATTGATGTGGAGTGCAGAAGCACTTTGGTAGGAATACATCCCTTGTTAAGACATACGCCGCCTATCTTCTCCTTTTCGATAAGGGTGACGTCAGCTCCCATCCTCGATGCCCGAAGGGCCGCAGGATACCCTCCAACACCGCCTCCAACAACAATCACTCGCTCGCTTTTCATACAGGATCCTTTATGCAAGAATCAGGATTGGATCTTCCATCAATTCTTTCAGGGTCTTCATAAACTCGGCGGCTTTTGCACCGTCGATCACCCGATGATCGTAGCTTAGTGTCAATTTCATTATGGGGCGAATCAGGACCTCTTTGTTGACAACCACAGGCTTGTCCAAAATGGCACCGACTGCGAGAATAGCGCTTTCAGGTTGGTTAATATTGGCTGTAAACTCCTCGACGCCGAACATTCCCAAGGAGGATAGCGTGAAGGTACTGCCTTTCATTTCGTCAGGCGTCAGCTTCCCGGTTCTCCCGTTTTCCACCAATTTGGCCCTGGCCTTAGCAGTGTCGGAAAGGGACTTCTTCCCGATATCCCAGATCACCGGAACAATGAGGCCTTCTTCAAGTGCCATTGCCATTCCCATATGAATGGTGTCGAACCAGATTATGCCGTCCGGCGTCCATCTGGTGTTCATAATGGGATGAAGCGCAATGGCCGAGGCGGTAATCTTCATAAGGATATCGGTAATTGTGAGACGAACCTTCGCGATCCTTTCCGCGACCGGAGCAAGCTTTTCCCTCGATTCCAGTATTTTTGCGGCATCAACCGAAACGGTCATATATGTCTGGGCCGTCTCGATTTTGCTTGCCAGCATCTTTTGGGCAATGATCCTTCTCATCCCGGACAGTTTCTCTAACTTGCCGTCGCCCGCCTGAGGCGAAAACCGCTCTGAAGAGCCGATAGCGACATTTTCGGCACTGCCTGTTTTACCCTCGACAGACAAATCGACATCCTTGATCTTGATTCGTCCTCCAACACCGGAGCCGGACAGGCTTTCCAAATCCAGCCCACGCTCCTTGGCAAGCCTCTTAGCCATTGGAGTCGCTCTAATTTTGCCTCTTCTATCCGTTCGGACCTCCGGGGCCGGTTTCTTGGTGTCCTCGGAGATTGGCTTCGCTTTCCCGGTGGTCACATCGACAGCTTCTCCTTTTTCCTTAACAAGCAACCCGACAACCGCTCCGACCGGAACGGTCTCATCTATCTGGGCCAGTATTTGGGCAAGAAATCCCGATTCCGGGGCCTCCACATCAAAGGTCACCTTTTCGGTTTCAAACACGTAGATGATCTCTCCTTTTTCAACCCATTCACCTTCTTTTTTCTTCCATTCAAGGATCTTGCCTTCCGTCATGGTGAGGCCGATCTTGGGCATCAGTACTTGAATTGCCATAATTACCTTCCTTCAAGCCTAACGATCTTTCAGCAAACAGTGCCGGGTGTGTTTTTGTCGAAAGCTGCCGTATTCTCGCATTGCTATCTTTATAGTGATTCTCGAAAACGATTTTCGATTGCGTATTCGCGTCATTCCGGCGAACTACCATTGCCCCGCAACGCCTCGGCAAACCTGAAACCCGACACGCGCCGATGCACCCCGCGGGGTATTTTCAGGTAAAAGCCGGAATCCAGAAGGGGCTGGGTCCCGGCTTTCGCCGGGACGACGGGAAGGTGTCATTGGGAAAGAATTTCAGAGAAATGTTGTAGTAAAGAATCTGCTCCTAGCCGCGCGGAAGATTGAAGCGAATCCCTCAATGGGGAGATCTATCATTTGAGGAAATATATTCAATTCTTGGGCAATCATCTCGATCCATGCAGTTTGACAAGGCATCTCGGGGGATGATGTCAAATTGCTTCCGATCAGAGACGACAACGAGAGCCACTGAGGGATCCGCCTCAATATTCCATCACTTTTTTCACGGCTGTGACCACATCTTGCGAATTCGGGAGATAAAAACTCTCTAAATTAAACGGGACCGGGACAAAAGGGGCGCCCACCCTCAAAACCGGCGCATCCAAATAGTCGAGCATTTCCTCGCCGACCAAAGCAGCGATTTCGGCTCCAATGCCAAATGCCTTGACTGCTTCGTGTGCGACCACCAATTTCGAGGTCTTTTCGACCGAATCAAAAATTGTTTCTTTATCCAGAGGACTAATCGTCCTTAAATCGATGACCTCTATGTCGATTCCATCTTTTGACAAAGCCTTTGCCGCGTCCAACGCCTGATGTACCATGCGGGACGCGGAGACGACCGTCACGTCTTTGCCCGCTTTCTTCACATCCGCCTTGCCTATCGGAACAAGATACTCTTCGTCGGGAACCTCTCCCTTCGATCCATAAAGCGCTTTATTTTCGAGGACGAGCACGGGATCATCGTCTCGAATCGCAGATTTGAGGAGGCCTTTCGCATCATACGGGGTCGCGGGCATAACCACCTTCATGCCGGGAACGTGAGCAAACCAGCTCTCCAAACATTGGGAATGCTGAGGCCCTGCATTAAGGCCGCCTCCGCCCGGGGCTCGGATAACCATCGGAAGTTTATACATGCCTCCGAACATATATCGGGTCTTAGCCATTTGGTTGACGATCTGATCCATGCAGACCGTTAGGAAATCTGCAAACATGATCTCGACAACCGGCCTGAGGCCCTGGGCTGCGGCGCCGATGGCAAGTCCTACAATGGCCGATTCGCTGATCGGCGTATCCCTGATCCGCCTTTCCCCATATTTTTCCAAGAGCCCCTTGGTAGCGCTGAACGCTCCTCCAGGGCCTCCAACATCCTCGCCAATGATGAATACGTTCTCATCTCTGGCCATTTCTTCATTCAAGGCTTCTGCAATTGCTCTGATATATCGTGTTTCACTCATGGCATGCTCTCCGGTTTGGCGATTAGGCATATACGTCGGTAAAGAGTTCTTCGGGGCCCGCAATCGGGCTGCTCTCCGCAAAGTCGATGGCTCCTTGAATTTCCGATTTGATCTTTGCTTCCAAGGTATCGACGTGTGCCTGGTCGATAAATTTGGATTTGAGCAAGAACTCCTCAAACTTCACAATTGGATCAAACTCTCGAGTGCTTTCAACTTCCGTTGGGGACCGATATTTCTGAGGGTCTCCCGCGTAGTGGCCGAACCAACGGTGGGTCTTGCACTCCAGTAGCGTAGGACCTTCGCCCTTCCGGGCCTTGGACACCGCTTTTTCCGCTTCTTCACGGACTTTAATTACGTCGTCTCCGTCAACGGTTACCCCGGCCATTCCATAGGATTCCGCCCGTTTACTGATGTTTTCCAGCTTCATATAGACCTTTTGAGGGGTAAATTGGGCCCACCCGTTGTTTTCACAACAAAAGATAACCGGAAGGTTCCACAGAGCGGCCAAGTTCAAGGATTCGTGAAAAGTCCCTTGATTAGAAGCTCCATCACCAAAGAAGCAGACGGTAACCGCATTCTCGTCCCTGTACTGGGATGCAAACGCGGTCCCGAGAGAGATCGGAAGGCCTGCACCTACGATCCCATTCGAACCTGCAACGCCCGCTTCCTTGGAAGCCACGTGCATGGAACCGGCCTTCCCTTTACAGAAGCCGTCCTTTCGGCCGTAGATTTCCGCCATGAAACGGTTTAGCTCAATCCCTTTGGCCAAAGCCTGCCCATGACCTCTGTGCGTGGTAAAAATGAAGTCATCCGGTTTCAAACAAGAACAAACTCCCGCGGCCACAGCCTCCTGCCCAATGCCTACATGTATGAACCCGGGTATCTTTCCCTGCGCGAACACGTCGAGGAGACATTCCTCGACCCGTCTGACCTTCAGCATCAGGTAAAGAAGCTCTAAGAGTGTTTCTTTGTCGGCCATACTTGAATCTCCTATGCACAAAAGTTATTCTACAAATGAAAACAGTATTGAGAGGCCACAAAATCCTTAGCGATGTCCGTGGCAGGGTGACTAAAGCCTTGAAAGATCATGTGTGGAGGAGGGCTATTAATGAACCACAAACCGAAACAAAGGACAGTAGCGGTTGACTGGAGATGCCTGCAAAATTTGGTAACCAGTTGAAGGCTGTTTGTGGGGTTCCTGTCACCAGGGTTATTATGGCAAACACTTCGTGCCCTAACCGATTGACCATCATATTGATATAATGGCCTAATTGGCTCATAGATGTCCGGGTAGTTTGAGGTTAACTCGGCAAATCTCAGCTGACAAAAACAACGTCAAAACTGTTACTGTCGCTTCGTTCCCAGTGGACTCCGGTAGCGAATCCAGCGCGACCGGAGTTTCATGGTCCGGCCGGTGGAATGCCGCTGGAGCCCGGCAAGTAATCCTAGTGGATTACGACAGGCCAATACCCGGTTCCACGAAAGGAGCGAGCAGTTAGTTCAGCGCCTTCGGATACCAGGTGAGCACGACGGTCTCGGTCGAGGCGTGCAGGCCAAAAGGGCAGGCTGGTGCATGCCTCGTCTGTAAATCATCCGTTGAGTTGCGCCGGGATATCTTCTTTCCAGTGCTCCGTGTAGAGCGATTTTTCTCTCAAGAAAACTGCAAGCAAGGGTTATTGCTTTGCAGAACTCCCCTGGGCATCTGATGATTCCTGTTTGTAGGAACCTATTCCGTTCATGAAGAGGTCGTAGCAGATCTGAGATAGCTCTTTGAGTGTGACAGGTCCTTCAGAGTCGTACCAGTACATGATTGAGTTGCACATCCCGAATAAGGAGAAGGTAACGGCTTTTAACTTATCCTTCGAAACACTCCCATTCAGAAAATCTGAAAGGACATCAGTCAAGACTTGGGCGTATTTTTTTTCTTTTGCGGCAATGGCTCTGAAATATTGTGCAGGCAGGTTGCGCGAATCAATGAGGAGCGCTTTGGCCTCGGGAACCTTTGTATTGTAAAGATTCAGATGCCGGAAAATAATGTGTCGGATCTTTGAAGAATTGTCGGAAATCTCTTTCAAGTCTTCCTCCAACCCCCCTGCAAGGAGATCCATATAGTTGTCTAAAACGAAGTAAAGGATTTCGTGCTTACTCGAGAAATAGTGGTAAATACCTCCCTTGCTCAAATTCGCGGCAAGGGAAATATCTTTCAGACTTGTTTCCAAGTATCCCTTTTCATCGAATAGCGTTGCAGCCGCTCTTCCGATAAGACATTTCTTATCGAATTCTTTGTCGGTAGATTTCTTGACTCTTTTTTCCATTGGGGCTGCCTTGAGGGGGTTTTTGAAAAAGAAACCGGCCAGCCGGTCTTTTTTTATTCTCGCCGACAAGCGGACCCCTTGTCAAGAAAAAAATGCGAGAAGGTGTACCCGTGCCTTACGAAGGGCAATGCCATCCGTGCCCCTTCAGAGCCAGGGATTCCGCCTTCCCCCACGTACGTCATCAGAGAGTGTGATGTGAGGCCCCGTGTTTGCCCTGCTACATAGAAGGGTTTTGCAGACACAGCCCTCAATTATCGTTTACATTGGTTGGCGGATGGACATATGCTCGGGACGAAACCGACCTGCCTTACCGAGACGATAATCCGGAAGACTGAGGACTGACCACGAGCCGCTTTGGAGTCTGGGAAGTCGTCCTCGATTTCGTTCCTTTGGGCGGCTGGTCAGGGGTGCTGCCGATGCGTCGCGGGGTGGTCGGAGGGGGATTTTCGATGCACGTGGAAGATATAGGCAAAGATTGGGACTTAATAGTGATCGGGGGCGGGATCACCGGAGCGGGCGTTCTATGGGAGGCAACACGGCTGGGCCTGAAAACCCTGCTTGTCGAGCAGAACGATTTTGCTTGGGGCACATCGAGTCGATCTGCCAAGTTGGTTCACGGCGGTCTGCGATACCTCAAGGACGGACGGGTCTGGTTGACCTGGGAATCGGTAAAGGATCGTGAACGCCTGCTCAGGGAGGCCCCGGGTCTGGTCGAGCCGCTCGAATTCCTGATGCCCCTGTACCAAGGCGCGGGGCCAGGAAAGATGGCCCTGAAAGCGGCCCTTGTGATGTACGACTTGATGGCGGGCAAAATACGGCACGGATTCTTGTCAGCCGGAGAGATCGCCTCGTCGCTGCGGCATATCAAGCAGGACGGCCTGCGAGGCGGATTCCGTTTCATGGACGCGCAGGTAGACGATGCCAGGCTGGTGTTGCGGATCATACGCGAATCTGTGAGATCGGGCGCGTGCGTCATGAACTATACATCTGTAGTGGAATTGACGCGCGATGGCCGTGGCCGTGTTGTTGGGGTCACCTTGGAAGACACGGAGACACACCGTACTCGGGAGGTCTCTGCCCGAGCCGTGGTCAATGCTACGGGCGCGTGGGCCGAGCGATTGCACCGCTCTCCCGAACCGGGGAAGCATCTCCGGCCTTTGCGGGGAAGCCACCTTGTCTTTCCCGTCTCTGCCCTGCCTGTTGATCGCGCCATTGGGCTGATGCATCCCGCGGACCGGCGGCCGGTATATGTTCTACCCTGGGAAGGAGCGGTTCTATTCGGAACCACGGACTTAGATCACGGGGAGGACCTGTCTCTGGAGCCTTCCATCACCATTGACGAAGCTTCGTATCTTATGGAGGGACTGCGGGCCTTTTTCCCGTCTCTCAAGATCTCCGCCGCGGAATGCCTGTCTACTTTTGCCGGGATAAGGCCGGTGCTCAGTGAGGGCAAGCTCGCCGCGTCCAAGGAATCGCGCGAGCACGTAGTTTGGGTGGACAAGGGGTTGGTGACGGTAACAGGCGGAAAGCTTACTACCTTTTACCGTCTGGCCGGCGATGCGCTTGCTGCTGCAAGGCCTTTCCTGAAAGGCGTCACAGGCCGTGCACAGAGCAGACCGCTTTTTACGAGCCCCACTGAACTGCCCGCCGCGGCTGGACCGCTCCCTGATGCCGTCAGGGTCCGGCTGATTGGGAGATATGGAATGGACGCGCCGGATTTGCTGGAAATGGCGAAACCCGAAGACCTGTCCGTTATTCCCCACTCCCATACCGTGTGGGCTGAACTGCCCTTCGCAGCGAGATTCGAGCAGGTGCGTCATCTTTCCGACCTGCTGCTCAGGCGTGTGCGCATCGGCCTCTTAACACCGCGGGGCGGCTGGGAGTTTATGGAACGAATCAGGGCTCTTTGTGGACCGTGGCTCCCGTGGGACACGAACCGCTGGGACGACGAGATAAGTAAGTACCAGCGGCACTGGAAGCAGGCTTATGGAGTACCGGCCGAAAAAGATGGGCCGAATGGTTCCACTGAGATAGCAGATCACCGGGATTAGTGTCATTACATCTGATAACCTGGCCAACGGAGTTTTACTGTAGGGGCGACATCCCGCGTCGTCGCGGGATCGCCCTCGGGCGAGGCGTGCCTCGCCCCTACGTTCCGGCCCAGTAACGCATTGTCCCGCTGAACGTTTACGCTTCGAGAGACTCACGCGTAGGTTGCGCGCGAGAATCGTTTGCTGTGCGTGAGCCGGATTCGAGGCATCGCCAAAGAGAGGAAGGGCAGGAATTATGGCCGACGTTATACTTGCCATTGATTGCGGGACCCAGAGTTTGCGGGCCTTGCTCTTCACTGCTAAGGGGGACCTTCTGGACAGGGCCGGGGTCGAGTACGAGCCGCATTTCAGGACCAAACCCGGGTGGGCCGAACAAGATCCCAATCTGTTCTGGCGCAGCCTCTGTGAGACGTGCCAAACCTTGAAGTCGCGAGCGCCCGGCCTCTTCGAACGTATTGGCGGGGTCGGGATCACGACCCAGAGGGACAGCATGGTAAACGTGGATGAAAAGGGCGTCCCTTTGCGTCCCGTGATCACCTGGCTTGATCAACGTAAGGCCGGCAGCGTTTATCATCCGTGGGCGCCCATGAGATTGGCTTACCGGGCCGTACGAATGGCTGAGGCGATCGGCAAGCTTCAGGCTGATGGAAAGTGCAACTGGATCAGACAAAACGAGCCGGAAATATGGGACAGAACACACAAATATCTTCAAGTTTCAGGCTTCTTGAACTTCAAGTTGACCGGCGAATTCAAAGACTCCGTTGCCTCTCAAATCGGCCATATTCCTTTCAACTACAAGAAGTTCCGATGGGCCTCGAAATGGGAACTCGCCAGCAAACTCTTTCCCGTGGAGCGTACCAAGCTGCCTGAGGTTGTGGCGCCCGGAGACCGGATCGGCCTGGTCTGTCCGGAGGCTGCCAGAGAAACCGGCATCCCCGAGGGGATACCCGTGATTGCCTGCGGGTCGGACAAGGGTTGCGAAACCATCGGCATGGGTGTTGTAAACGAAGAATCCGCCAGCTTGAGCTTCGGCACCACAGCTACGGTGCAAACCACGACCAAGAAGTATTTTGAGCCCATTCGCTTCATGCCTCCTTACCCTGCTCTCATTGCAGGCCACTACAACCCGGAAGTGGAAATCTTCAGGGGTTACTGGATGATCACCTGGTTCAAGAACGAGTTCGCGCATAAAGAGGTGCTGGAAGCACACGATCGCGGTGTGGCACCGGAACAGGTGCTTGACGACCTCCTCCGGCAGGTCCCGGCAGGCTCTGCAGGGCTGCTCGTGCAACCCTATTGGGGCCCGGGCCTGAAACACTCGGAGGCAAAAGGGGCCATGATCGGCTTCGGTGATGTCCACAGGAAACCGCATGTGTACCGAGCGGTCATCGAAGGGCTCGGGTACGCTCTGCTGGAAGGTCTGCATCAGATGGAACGAGCCGGCAAGTTCACCGCGGAAAGGGTCACGGTTTCAGGCGGCGCTTCGCAGAGTAATGAAATATGCAGTATAACCGCGGACATCTTTGATCTGCCGCTGTTGCGGGGTGCAACCCATGAGACCGCGGGCTTGGGGGCCGCGATTACGACTAGCGTGGGGCTCGGCATTCATCCGTCCTTTGACGCGGCAATTCGGGGAATGGTGAAATACGAAAAGACCTTCGAACCGAACCCTCAGAACGCGGCAATCTACCGCGAACTGTATCACCGTGTGTACAGGAAGATGTACCAGTCGCTCCAACCTCTATATGAACAGATTCGCGAAATCACCGGGTACCCTGAGAAAATCGCAGAAACCAAGAGAGGAGCATAGATGAAGCACGAGGACGCTTTCTATCCCGACTGGACTGGCGAGCCTCCAAAAGATAGAACCTATCGTTCCATATTCAAGTGGGGAGATCCTCAAGGTTTCAAGCACCCGAACGTCAGGTTGTATAGGCTCTTGAAGGAAAAGCTCAACATGACGGACGGGGACTTCACGCATAAGACGAACACAGGCGATGAAGAAGTTCGGGTCAGCCGGCCCGTGATCCTTTCCAGCTCACAAATAGAGATCTTTCGGGACCTGGTGGGCGAGGAAAATGTCGATCAAGATGATTTTGCACGTGCCAGGTTTGCTTTGGGCAAGACCACGGAAGAGGCAATGATGCTCAGGGAAGGGGAAGTGGGCCCCGTGGCGGACCTGGTGGTCCATCCCCGCGACAAACACGATGTCATGCGTGTGGTGGAATACTGCAACCAGCAAAGGATTCCCGTGTATGTATATGGCGGCGGTTCTTCGGTGACGCTCGGACTGCGTCCCACAAGAGGCGGGATTACTCTGGTGATGAGCACTCACATGAACCGGGTGCTCGACTTCAACGAGACCAACCAGACTATCACCGTGGAGCCGGGTATCATGGGGCCGGAGTACGAAAAGGCCCTCAACAACGCGCCGGAGCTGTTCAAGGCTCGCAGAAGATACACCGGCGGCCACTTTCCTCAATCGTTCGAATATTCGACGGTCGGCGGCTGGATCGTGACGCTCGGCTCCGGCCAGGAATCATCCTATTACGGGGATGCATGCGATCTGGTGGTCAGCCAGGAATATGTGACGCCGGTGGGCACCTTCAAGACCGCAGATTATCCCGCCGCGGCCACGGGACCTAAGGTAAACGACATCATGAAGGGGAGCGAAGGAGCTTTCGGAGTGCTGGTCGGCGCTACTATAAGATTTTTCAGGCGCTGCCCCGAAAACTATCAGAATTTCGGATTCATGTTTCCCACCTGGGACGCCGCTCTGGATGCCGCGCGGGAGATCAGCCAGGCGGAATTCGGCCTGCCCGCAATGTTCAGGGTCTCAGATCCGGAAGAGACCGAAGTGGCCTTGAAGCTGTACGGCATAGACGGTTCGATCGTGGACAGAATTATGCGTTACCGCGGCCTGGAACCTTCCAAACGGTGCTTGTGCATCGGACGCAGCGTGGGTGAAAGGGGCTTCGCGAAAAATGTGAAACGCAACGTTCGCAGAATATGCCGTGCTCGTGGGGCAATGTATTTGACGGGCTATCCGGTAAGCCGCTGGGAACATGGCAGGTATACCGATCCGTACATGCGCGAAGACCTGAATGATTACGGTGTCATTATCGACACGCTCGAGACTTCGGTTAGTTGGGACGCCATCCGCACAGTCTGGGGCGGCGTCACGGCATTTCTGAAGAGCCGGCCTCACACCATTTGCATGACGCATGCGTCTCACTTTTATCCGCAGGGAACAAATCTATATTTCATCTTCATAACAAGAACCAAGGACCTCGCGGATTACCGGAAATTCCACCGTGCCATCATCGACCGGATCGAGGAGCACGGTGGCTCCTTGAGCCATCATCATGGCGTGGGCAAAATGATGGCTCCGTGGATGGAGCGGCATATTGGATCGGTCCAGATGGAAGTCTTGCGAGCCCTCAAACGACATTTCGATCCGAACAGTATTATGAATCCCGGAGGGACGCTTGGGCTGGATCTTTAGTGTGCCGTCCCGCAAATAGATTTATACCGGTTCTCGAAAGTAATCATGGATTGAATTGGGGTGTCCCGCCAACGCGGGACTGGCTTGTCCAGCAGTGCGACTCCATTCGGAAAAAACTTTTGAGAATCACTATAGAAAAAACTGTAGGAGCCCCTTCTGCCAAACGATGCCCTCTGTATTGGGTGCCACGGACCTGGGTCCTACCAGGTCTGTGCTTCCTGCCGGTTCTATCGCCACAACAACTCAGAAGATTCCTAGCTTTACCGTGCCATCGGCTCACTTTTCAATGTGGTGTTCAATGCATGGGGCAACCTTGCTGTTTTCCAAGAAAGGCGGCACGGACCTGCCGGAGCCCAGGTCCGTGGCACCCGGGAGGCAATCCGTGAAAACCTTCGAGAACTGCTATAGACCCCCCTAAACGAACTCTTCTCGCCGTGGAATTCGGTGCGGAAGGGGCTAAGATCGGCAGTCCCAAATTGACAAAACAAGATCTTGCATGTAGGCTGAGGGTCGCTTTTTGACCGCTTTGCTCGCACAGCGAATGCATTTGGATCGTAAGGATGGACAACCGCATGGCACGAAACAATCGTAAGTACTCAGAGTCCCGCAGACACACACAAAGGCACTCGATCGAGCCGGGCACCAAGAAATTGCACAAGGACTGGCGGCTATGGCTGGTCGTGGGCTTGATGCTGGCTGCCATGTTCACCTATGTCATCACCCTGGACGATTCAATCGTACCAGCCTTCATGCGACAGTAAAACCGGATTCCAGCAAGAAAATGGGGTTCGAGTCCATCTGCTTTTCACTTGCTTACTTTTCATGATCCGTTGATCAAGGCGGAATGGAACCGCGCATCGGGGATGGACCTTCCCAAAGAAAAAAGCCATGAAAAAAGGTGGGCAAATCTACTCTTGTCCCATGTCAAGCTACCTTTCGACGTGACGAGTCTGGGCTCATCCGACAAGTGCGTACTTTGTCAGATGTAGTGCATAGATTTTGAGGACGAAGAATTCACGGTCACGGAATCCATAAGCTTGTCTTTGCAGTGTTTTGATTTTGTTGTTGGTTGCCTCCAATGGGCCTGTGGATAT